>NZ_JBITDJ010000055.1:0-1030 GCF_044454085.1 Streptomyces sp. NPDC051569 | reverse complement strand
CGGCGATCTTCATCGCCTCTTCGATGAGGGTCTCCACGATCTTCGACTCCGGGACGGTCTTGATGATCTCGCCCTTGACGAAGATCTGACCCTTGCCGTTGCCGGACGCCACCCCGAGATCGGCCTCCCGCGCCTCACCCGGACCGTTCACCACACAGCCCATCACCGCCACCCGCAGCGGGACCTCCATACCCTCCAGACCCGCCGTCACCTCGTCCGCGAGCTTGTACACATCCACCTGAGCCCGCCCGCACGACGGGCAGGACACGATCTCCAGACGCCGCTGCTTCAGATTCAGCGACTCCAGGATCTGCAACCCGACCTTGACCTCCTCCGCCGGCGGAGCCGACAGCGAGACCCGGATCGTGTCCCCGATCCCCTCCGACAACAGCGCACCGAACGCGACCGCCGACTTGATCGTGCCCTGGAACGCCGGACCCGCCTCGGTCACCCCCAAATGCAGCGGATAGTCACACCGCGCCGCCAGCTGCCGGTACGCGTTGACCATCACCACCGGATCGTTGTGCTTCACCGAGATCTTGATGTCCCGGAACCCGTGCTCCTCGAACAACGACGCCTCCCACAGCGCCGACTCCACCAGCGCCTCCGGAGTCGCCTTCCCGTACTTCCGCAGGAGCCGCGCGTCCAGAGAACCCGCGTTCACACCGATCCGGATCGGCGTCCCCGCCGCACCCGCCGCCTTCGCGATCTCCTTGACCTTGTCGTCGAACTGCTTGATGTTCCCCGGATTCACCCGCACCGCGGCACAACCCGCGTCAATCGCCGCGAACACATACTTCGGCTGGAAATGAATATCCGCGATCACCGGAATCTGCGACTTCCGCGCGATCACCGCCAACGCGTCCGCGTCATCCTGCGTCGGACACGCCACCCGCACGATCTGACAACCCGACGCCGTCAGCTCCGCGATCTGCTGCAACGTCGCCCCGATATCGGACGTACGCGTCGTCGTCATCGACTGCACCGAAACCGGCGCATCCCCACCGACCGCCACCGACCCGACCTGGAT
>NZ_JBITDJ010000054.1:0-1103 GCF_044454085.1 Streptomyces sp. NPDC051569 | reverse complement strand
CTAGGGCCTGTGTGAGGTCGTGATCAATATCTGCGTTCCGCTGCCGTGCCGGGACGGATCACGGTAGAACGCCGGTGTGACGCGCCGACAGCTCAGTGACGACCAGTGGGAACTCATCCAGCCGTACTTGCCGGTCGGCGAGTACGGCCCCTACCCGGTGAAGTTGCGGGACCAGTTCGAGGGCGTGATCTGGCGTTTCCGGTCCGGCGCCCAGTGGCGGGAGATGCCCGAGCAGTTCGGTCCCTGGCCCACCGTCTACGGCCGTTTCCGGGTCTGGCGGGACGCAGGTGTGTTCACCGCACTGCTCGAGGGCCTGATCGCCGAGGCCGCCGGGCAGGGGAAGACCGACCTGTCACTGGTCAGCGTGGATTCTACGACCACCCGCGCGCATCACGACGCCGCCGGAATGCACGTCGCCCCCGAGGTCATGGAGGCCCTGGAGAAGGCCGTGCGGGAACAGGAGCAGGCCCGGCAAAAGGGGGCGGCCAAGGGGAACAGAACGGACAAGGCGACGCCGACGATCCTGGACGGGAAGAACGGCGACGCATCCGGCGAAGGCGCAAAGCCCGCCTGAAGCAGGCCCTGCTCGGCCGGTCCAGAGGCGGCCTGACCTGCAAGGTCCACCTCGCGTCCGACCGCAAGTGCCGCCCCCTGGCGATCGTGTTGACGGCTGGACAGGCCGCCGACAGCCCGCAGTTCCTCCCGGTCCTGAACAAGGTCCGCATCCGGTTGCCCGTCGGCCGCCCACGCACCCGGCCGGACGCGGTCGCCGGCGACAGGGCGTACTCCTCCCGCGCCAACCGGGCCTACCTGCGTAAACGCGGCATCAAGGCCGTCATTCCGGAGAAGAAGGACCAGGCCGCCCACCGCAAGAACCGCGGCTGCAAGGGCGGCCGGCCCGTCACCCACGACGCCGAGCTCTACAAGGACCGCAACACCGTCGAACGCATGATCAACAAACTGAAAGCCTGGCGCGGCATCGCCACCCGCTACGACAAGTCCCCCGAGAGCTACGACGCCGGACTCCACCTCCGGGCCTCCCTGATCTGGATCAACGACCTCTTACCGGCGACCGAATGATCACGACCTCACACAGGCCCTAG
>NZ_JBITDJ010000053.1:0-1264 GCF_044454085.1 Streptomyces sp. NPDC051569 | reverse complement strand
GACCGCCTCCAGCCGGATCCGTTCCCTCGCCGCCCTCTTGGCGTCGGTCAAACCGCCGCCCTGCGCGTATCTCACACCACACAGCTACCGACCCGACCCAGCCGCTGTCAGCCGAACGGCCCGACATCACCCAATCAAGTTCAGTAGTCCGCGGTCTCGTCTTTCGGATCAGGTATCGGAGCCAAGTCCTGCGCCCGTGGACGCCTGCGATGGGCTGTGCGTTGGGATATGAGCCAGTAGACGAGCGCCGCAGGGGGTGCGACGCATAACAGGATGATCAGCAGACGCGAGTCGATCACATGAGTGTGTGACACAGGTAATTCCGCTTCGCCCGGCAGATCTTTCACGAGGGCATCGAGTTGCTCACGGGTGCGTGCTTCGTAGGCTGCGGCCACGCGCTCTTCGAGCTCGGACAGTGTCAGTCGGCCAACTGTGTAGTGGTGTTTCAACTGCACCTCGATCCAGTCACGCTCGGCGTCCGAGGCTCGGATCACTGCGTTGGCCGTGTGCTCCTCGTTGTCATTCATGACGACCTCTCAGGCGTGGGCGGAGCGGCATTAGGGGGTGGACGGTCTTGCAGGTCGACAAGCGCGATAACTACTCGCGTCCAGACCCCCGGGGCATCACGGTCCCCGAACCGGGTGGCGAGTCGTTCGATGTGGCCGCGCAGCTCGGCGAGCGCCTCATCGGTCAGCCGCAGCGCACCGCGGTGCACATCGACTTCCCGGAGGCCGCCTGCCTGCTTCGACCGCCAAGCGGCACTGATATCGGCCCGAGTGGCATCGAGCATCGAGCCGAGAAACCCAACCATCTCTTCCGGGCTCGCGGTATCCCCGGGAGGTTCGGTGACCGCAGGGGCATAGACACGCTCGACCTTGCCACGGGCCAGCGGCCGGTATTCGGCGATCTCGATCAACCCGGCCCGCTCAAGCTGACCCAGATGGTAGTAGAGGCGATCAACCGGGATGTCGGCTTGATCGGCGAGCTCCCGTGCGGACCGCGGCATCTCCCACAACGCCTCCAGTAGCCGGATCCGCAGGGGATCAGCGAGCGCCTTGTGCACACCATGCCATCGCTGGGACGGCGCATCGGAGCTGTGTCTGCTCATCGCTCTCCATCCAACAGATCTCAGTTGATTGGAAAATTCTACAATCAAGCGATGTACGGGACTAGTGTCCTGAGTCGTTAATTCGTGTGCAGTATGCGGCGAGGGTGTCGAGGATGTCGTCGGCAGTCTTCGTCCAGACGAACGGCTTGGGGTTCT
>NZ_JBITDJ010000052.1:0-1280 GCF_044454085.1 Streptomyces sp. NPDC051569 | reverse complement strand
CTAGGTCGTGTCTGACAAATGATCATCGCTCGATGATTCGGGGGTTGCCGTGGCGGTGTGGCCCAGCGATGCTGGGCCGGTGTCAGGACAGCAGAAGAGGCGCCAGCGACAAGACCAGGGACGTCGGACCGCCGGCTCATTGGCTGTTGAGGCCGGCCGCTGGGAGGTGCTTTTCGAAACCCAGAACGAGTCGGAATGGCGGACTCACCTCCGGCGCCTCCGGACCGTCGGCGGCCAGGTCGACTGGCCGATGACCCGGATCGACACGTTGTGTGGACGGCTGAGCCAGCCGACTACCTACCGCTTGAGCCTGTTCGTGCCGGAACCAGAGTGCGTCCCGGGCCGGAGCGGCCCTGATAATTGATCTTGTGGCTGGTCGTGGCGAGTTGACGGATGCGGCGTGGGAGCGGATAGCGCCGCTGTTGCCGGTGCTGGATGGTCGGGGGCGGCCCTGGCGAGATCATCGGCAGGTGATCAACGGAGTGTTGTGGCGCTTGCGTACCGGGGCTCCGTGGCGGGATCTGCCGGAGCGGTACGGGCCGTGGCAGACGGCCTATGAGCGGTTCGCCCGGTGGGAAGCCGACGGCACGTGGGCACGGTTGCTGGAACTTGTTCAGGTCCGTGACGACGCAGTCGGCCACGTGGAGTGGACGGTCTCGGTGGACTCCACCATCAACCGGGCTCACCAGCATGCCGCCGGCGCCCGGAAAAAGGGGACCCGGACGGGGACAAACTGGAAGATCCGCAACGCTCGGCGGCACGGCAGGCCCTCGGCCGGTCCCGCGGCGGGCTGACCACGAAGGTCCACCTGGCGGTAGACGGGCGGGGCCTGCCCCTGTCGTTTGTCGTGACCGCCGGGAACGTGAACGACTCCACGATGTTCGACGCGGTGCTGGATGCCATCAAAGTGCCCCGCGCCACGGTCGGCAGGCCGCGACGCCGTCCCGACCGAGTGCTGGCCGACAAGGCGTACTCCTCCCGGGCCATCCGGGCTGGCCTTCGCAAACGCGGCGTCCGGGCCACGATCCCCGAACGCTCCGACCAGGTGGCCAACCGCAAGCGGCGCGGCACACGCGGCGGCCGACCACCGGCCTTCGACAAAGAGCAGTACAAGGCCCGCAACGTGGTCGAGCGCTGCTTCAACCGCCTCAAGCAGTTCCGGGCGATCGCGACCCGCTTCGACAAGCTCGCCGTCCGCTATCAGTCGGGACTGCACCTGGCCTCGCTCATCTTGTGGCTCCGCGACACCACCGCATGATCATTTATCAGACACGGCCTAG
>NZ_JBITDJ010000051.1:0-1343 GCF_044454085.1 Streptomyces sp. NPDC051569 | reverse complement strand
TGGGCGGTTTCCGTGCCGTGGTCGCCGTCGGTGTCGATGGTGACCTTGACGAGGTGTTTGAGGCCCTCGCCCGTGATCTCCGCGGTGACCGTCTCGACCCGGCTCTCGCCGGTCTCGGGGTCGGTCGCGATGACCTGGTCGCCGGTCTTGACCTGTTCGATCGGCTTGGTGGTGCCGTCGGCCATCAGGACCTTCGTGCCGGGCACGAAGCTGTTGTCGGCAACCGAGCAGGAACCACCCCCGCCGCCGCCTCCGTCGCCGCTGTCAACTTTGCCGGAGCCGCTGCTGCCGCTCGTGCCACCGCTGCTGCGGGAGGTGCCGCCGGAGTTCCCGCCGGGCTTGGCACCGCTGCCCTTGCCCGCACCACCGCCGCCGGAGGAGGCCTTCGCGGTGGAGACCTTCGGGGCCGCCTTCGCCTGGGCCTGCTTCTGCGCGCCGTTACCGGTCTTCTTGGTCTGCGCGACCGCCTTGTCGGCGGTTCTCTTCGCCTGTTCGGCCGCCTTCTTGATTTTCTGCGCGGCTGCCTTCTTGGCCTTCTCGATCGCCGCCTTCTTGGCCTGCAAAGCGGCCGTCTCGGCCGCCTTCGCCGCCTTGAGGACGAGTTGCGCCGCCTTCTTCGCCGCACGGAACGACTCGATGGCCTTGATCGTGCGGTTCACGGCCTTCAGCACCGACGGGATCTTCCCCAGCTTCGCCCAGGGAATCGCACCGATGATCAGGCTCCCGCAGGACCACATGTCCCCGCCGAAACACGCCATCGCGTCATTGATACCGATGAAGTCCTTCAGCGTCTCCCACGCCACCGCCAGGATCACCGACGACAGCGACTTGCCCATCATCGACTGGGCCTGCGCGACCTGCGCCGCCGACAGACCCGCCCCGGCCAGCGCCGCCGCGCGTTCCGACCCGCTGAGGCTGATCGCCAGACCCGTCGGGTCGGACATCGTCACGGGGTTGTTGTGGGCGTAGGAGTAACCGTTGGACTGCAGGACGTCGTTCAGATCCAGCACCGGGTCCGCCGACAGGAACCGCCCGACCACCGGGTCATACAGACGCGCGCCCAAGGGCTGGTAACCGGAGGAATCATCCCGCGTCGCACCCAGGAACCCCGTATGGGACTGGACATTGACACCGACCGTGCCCGCACCACGCTGGTTCCCGAACGGATCCTGCTTACGGATACGCACCGCGTTCGTATCGTTCAGCGCGACCTCGGCATACGCACTGCCCTGATGATCCGACGCCAACGCGACCAACTGATCCGGATCCGTGCCGTACGCGTACCGCATGACCGCACCACCCGGCACCGCATACGTCCGCTGCGTCGAAACCAACGCACCACC
>NZ_JBITDJ010000050.1:0-1406 GCF_044454085.1 Streptomyces sp. NPDC051569 | reverse complement strand
GTGGTGGTGATGTAGGCGGTGAGGCGGGGGGTGTTGTGGTGGTCGGTGTGGGTGGTGATGGCGGTTTGGGTGATGTGGGGGTG
Organism: Streptomyces sp. NPDC051569; assembly: GCF_044454085.1. Classification (NCBI taxonomy): domain Bacteria; kingdom Bacillati; phylum Actinomycetota; class Actinomycetes; order Kitasatosporales; family Streptomycetaceae; genus Streptomyces; species Streptomyces sp. NPDC051569. The sequence goes on along the minus strand of NZ_JBITDJ010000050.1, from coordinate 1,323 downwards.
GGTTTGGAGGGTGGTTTCGATTTCGGTGGGTTCGATGCGGAAGCCGCGGATTTTGATTTGGGTGTCGGTGCGGCCGGTGTAGTGGAGTTGGCCGGTGGGGGTCCAGTGGGCGGTGTCGCCGGTGCGGTAGAGGCGGGTGCCGGGGGGGCCGTAGGGGTTGGGGATGAAGTGGGTGGCGGTGTTGGTGGGTTGGTTGAGGTAGCCGTGGGCGAGTCCGTGGCCGGCGAGGTAGAGCTCTCCGGTGGTGCCGATGGGGGTGGGTTGGAGGTGGGTGTCGAGGATGTAGGCGTGTTTGTTGGTGAGGGGGGTGCCGATGGGGATGGTGGTGGGTGGTGTGGTGGTGGGGGTGATGGTGTGGGTGGTGGTGAAGCCCATGGATTCGGCGGGGCCGTAGCCGTTGGTGATGGTGAGGTGGGGGTGGGTTTGTTGGAGTTGGTGGGTGTGGGTGGGGCTGGCGGGTTCGCCGCCGGTGTAGGTGGTGTGGGTGTGTTGGAAGGTGTGGGGGTGTTCGTCGGTGAGGTAGTTGAAGAGGCTGGAGGAGAGTTGGAGCATGGTGATGGGGTGGTGGGTGGTGAGGTGGGTGATGTGGGTGGGTTCGGGTTTCTGGCCGGGTTGGAGGATGGTGGTGCCGCCGTGGAGGAGTGCTCCCCAGAATTCGAGGCTGAAGGCGTCCCAGGAGACGGGGGAGCACTGGAGGAAGGTTTCGGTGGGTCCGAAGGTGGCGTAGGTCTGGTGGGTGAGGGTGGAGATGAGGTTGTGGTGTGAGGAGAGGACGCCTTTGGGGCGGCCGGTGGAGCCGGAGGTGAACATCACACACGCCACATCCACGGGGGTCACGCGCAGACCGGGGTTGTCGGTGCGGTGGCGGCCGATGGTCTCGCGTTCGGTGTCGACCTGTATGACGGACCAGGGGCCGGAGATCCGCCCGCTCCGGGCGGTGTCCGTGATGAGGGTGGTGATGTGGGCGTCGGTGGCGGTGGTGGTGAGGCGTTCGTCGGGGAAGTCGGGGTCGAGGACGGCGTATCCGGCGCCGGTCTTGACGATGGCGAGGAGGGTGACGGCGAAGTCGATGCCGCGTTCGAGGAGGACGCCGGCGAGGTCGCCGCGGCGTAGTCCGCTGTCGGTCAGGTGGTGCGCGAGCTGGTTGGCCTGTTCGTTCAACTGCCCGTAGGTCAGGGTGTGTTCGTTGAAGATGACGGCGGGGTGTTCGGGCCGGGTCCGGGCCTGTTCCTCGAAGAGGTCACCGAGTGAGCGCTCCGGGATCTCCACACTCGTGTCGTTCCACGTCCGCAGGACCAGCTCCCGCTCGGCCGCGTCCAGCAA
>NZ_JBITDJ010000049.1:0-1624 GCF_044454085.1 Streptomyces sp. NPDC051569 | reverse complement strand
TCCTCGAAGAGGTCACCGAGTGAGCGCTCCGGGATCTCCACACTCGTGTCGTTCCACGTCCGCAGGACCAGCTCCCGCTCGGCCGCGTCCAGCAAATCCACCTCACGCACGGCCAGAGCCGGGTCGGCCACCACCTGTTCCAGCAGCCGGCGGAAGGCCGCCACCATGCGCTCGGCCGTCGCGTGGTCGAAGATGTCGGAACTGTAGAGCACCGCCCCCGTCAGTCCGCCGGACTCGTCGCCGCGCAGCAGGAACTCCAGGTCGAACTTGGCGGAGCCGGTGTCGACGATCCCCACCCGCGCGGCGCCCAGTCCGCGCAGCCGCAGCTCGGGATCAGGGCCGTTCTCCAGTGCGAGGCAGACCTGGAACAGCGGGTGCCGGGAGAGCGAGCGCTCGGGGTTCACCGCCTCCAGGACCAGATCGAAGGGCGCCTCCTGGTGGGCGAAGGCGTCCAGGTCGGTGGCGCGCACCCGGGCGAGCAGCTCGCGGAAGGACGGATTGCCCGAGGTGTCGGAGCGCAGCACCAGCGTATTGACGAAGAAGCCCACCAGCGGGGACACCGCGTCGTCGGACCGCCCGGCCACCGGCGACCCGATGGGGATGTCCTCTCCCGCGCCCAGCCGGGTGAGTGTCGCGGCGAGCGCGGCGTGCAGCACCATGAACGGGGTGCACCGCTCGGCCCGCGCCAGGGCCACCGTACGCTCGTACAACTCGCTGCCGAAGTCGACCAGGACCGCGCCTCCGCGCTGCCCCGCCACCGCCGGGCGGGGACGGTCGAGGGTCAGGCCGAGCTCCTCCGGCAGACCGGCCAGCGCGGTACGCCAGTGCGCCAGCTCGGCGGCGAGCACACTGTCGGGATCGGCCGCGTCGCCGAGCGTTCGCCGCTGCCAGAGCGCGTGGTCGGCGTACTGGACGGCGGGTGCGGTCCAGGCCGGCGCGTGGCCCTCGCGCCGGGCGGCGTACGCCTCGGCGAGGTCCCCGAACAGCGGCCGCTGCGACTGCCCGTCGGTCGCGATGTGGTGCAGCAGTACGAGCAGGACCTGGCCCCCGTCGCCCGTGTCGAAGAGCGTCACCCGCAGCGGCGGCTCGGCGCTCAGATCGAACGCGTACCCGGCGGCCTGCCTGAGCCCGGCGTCCAGCTCGGCCGCCGTGATCCGCCTGCGTTCGAAGGCCACGGGGGCGTCCTCCGGGGCGAGCACCTTCTGGTACGCCTCTCCCTCGACCGGTACGAAGACCGTGCGCAAGGGCTCGTGACGTCCCATCAGGTCCTGGAAGGCCGCGCGCAGGGCGTCGGTGTCGAGATCGCCCTCCAGTCGCACCGACAGCGGCACGTTGTACGCCGTGCCCCGCTCCTCCAGATCGGCGATCAGCCACAGGCGACGCTGTGCGAAGGAGAGGGGGAGCCGCTCCGGCCGGTGTTCGGCGGCGATCAGCGCCGGACGCGCCGCCGACGGCCCGGCGGTGGACATCAGCTCGGCGAGGGCGGCGGGGGTGGGGTTGAGGAAGATGTCGCGGATGGTGAGGTCGGTGTCGAGGGTGGTGCGGATGCGGCTGGCGAGGCGGGCGGCGAGGAGGGAGTGGCCGCCGTGGTCGAAGAAGTTGTCGTCGATGGTGAGGGGTGCGG
>NZ_JBITDJ010000048.1:0-2053 GCF_044454085.1 Streptomyces sp. NPDC051569 | reverse complement strand
GTACCGACCGCACCTCATCGACGGCTGCCTCATGGGCACCGGCCTGACCATAGGCGGCTAACCACGATCAAGCCGACATCACACATTCAAGTTCAGTAGCGCGTGCGGGTGCCGAGGACCTTCCCGAGCGTGATGGCCACGTCGAAGTCCCGATCCCATGTGAGTGCGACGAGGTCGTCGAACTCCGCCTCAGGGCGGAGCAGATCGAGGACGTCGGCTTCGAATACTGAGCCCGGCTCTGCGAGGTCGAGCGCCTCGTCGTGGAAGCAGCGGTACGTGTCGCGTGACCGGAACATAACCGAGTACCCACCGTCTACGAGCTCTCCCACGGAGACATCCCACTTCGCTTCAAGCGCCTGCAGTGTGCCGGCGACGTCTTCGGCGTTGAGCGGCTCGGTCAACAGATCCACTCCCACTGCTTCTCGGGCCGAATCCAACGGAAGCGTCTTGTCCCAGAGCACCGAGAGGTGGCGCTCGAAACCGATGTCCTCGCGAACTGTTTTGTCGAACTCCAGGTAGTCGGTGTCCAGATTCGTACGTATCCAGCGGGAAATCCAGAGGACCGGGGCGTCGATCAGATTCGCCCGCAACGAGCGATTGCCTTCACCGTAGACAGATTCGCGGATGCTCGTCAGCAGCTCTTCGCAGTGGTAGTCCTTGCAGAACCGGAACAAGTGAGCAGACCGCCGTGGCAGACCCTCCCAGCGTGAAGACTGAGGGAGGGGGAAATCAGCCAGAATCGTCTCCAGCTCGCGTTGGAGTCCCGGCTTGGCGGCCGACAACACGCAAGCGTCGTCGTTCTCGTCCCACCGCCCGGCGCCCTCATAGTCGAACTTCGCCTTGCACGAGGCATATACAACGGCTTGAGCACACGTATTGAACAGCTCCGTGCTCACCCGGTACGCAACCTCGCAGTGATAGTTGAGGTTGAATCGGTCGAGCTCTCCGTCGGCGACTCGCTCGAAGACATGCTTCGCCGACAGCACGTCTCTCGCGGCACGGCCGAGGATCCGCTCGACCTCGCCGGACGAGCTGTCGGCGGACGCTTCGTGGGGGCGCAGATCATCGGAGATCTCCTCGATTGTCGAGTCGAGCCGCTGAAGGGTTACCCGAAGCATTCCGCGTACGGTGTCGATGCGAAACCGCTGCGCCTCGTCTTGGAGCAGCATCTGTTCAATGATCAGGTCGAGGTCGGCCAGGAAGGGGTAGCGGTCGCGCACAAGCGCGTGTCGTCGCCCTCGGGCGTTCTGCTTCGTGAACATCTCGGTTATGACGAGGCCGAGCGCAAAGATGTCCGCTGGCTTGCCGATACTGAGGGCGTTGTTCCTCACCATCTGCTCGGGAGCGAGGTAGTTCCGGTTCACTAGGAGGTCCCCGCGATTCGTGAGCGAGGAGTCCTTGAAATGCGCGATGCCGAAGTCGGCCAGGACGAGCTGGCGCGCATCAGGGTCGACGAGGACATTCTCAGGTTTGATGTCGCGATGCACTATGCCGTCGCCGTGCACGTACGCGAGCGCATCGCAGAGCTGGCGCGCGTAGTCGAGAAGCACGTCAGCATCGGTTTCGTCGTTGATCACGTTTCGCAGCGTCATAGGGTAGAAGTCCATGACGTAGTAGAAGAAGTTCGCGTCCTCTGAGCGCGCGTGGATACTCACGACGTTCGGGTGGTTCGATGTCTGCCCGTACTCGATCTCCTGCTTGAAACGCTTGTTGCGAGCGGAGTCCGCGTCGCGGTCCTTCTTAATCCGTTTGACTGCGAGCACCTGACCGTCGGGCTTACGGCGGACCTTCCACACCACGGCTGATCCGCCCTCTCCCGGAGCTGAATCGCGCTCGTAAGTGACTCCGTCGACGATGAACGGTTCGTGCTTCGGCATGAACCCACCCTACTGACCTCCTCGGGGCGGTGACGTCGGCCAATTGCCGCCAGGACCAGAGCGTTCTCCGGCGGGGCGAGTTATTGATCCGAAACGCTTTGGGTTCAGGCTCGTTGATGGTGTGTGAGTGATCTGGTGGGGGATGCGCGGACTTGGTCGCCGGAGGCGCAGGAGGC
>NZ_JBITDJ010000047.1:0-4959 GCF_044454085.1 Streptomyces sp. NPDC051569 | reverse complement strand
GCAACTGAGGACAAGCCCTCGGCCTATTAGTACCAGTCAGCTTCAACCGTTACCGGTCTTCCACATCTGGCCTATCAACCCAGTCGTCTACTGGGAGCCTTAACCCCTCAAGGGGGTGGGAGTCCTCATCTCGAAGCAGGCTTCCCGCTTAGATGCTTTCAGCGGTTATCCCTCCCGAACGTAGCCAACCAGCCATGCCCTTGGCAGGACAACTGGCACACCAGAGGTTCGTCCGTCCCGGTCCTCTCGTACTAGGGACAGCCCTTCTCAAGACTCCTGCGCGCGCAGCGGATAGGGACCGAACTGTCTCACGACGTTCTAAACCCAGCTCGCGTACCGCTTTAATGGGCGAACAGCCCAACCCTTGGGACCGACTCCAGCCCCAGGATGCGACGAGCCGACATCGAGGTGCCAAACCATCCCGTCGATATGGACTCTTGGGGAAGATCAGCCTGTTATCCCCGGGGTACCTTTTATCCGTTGAGCGACGGCGCTTCCACAAGCCACCGCCGGATCACTAGTCCCGACTTTCGTCCCTGCTCGACCCGTCGGTCTCACAGTCAAGCTCCCTTGTGCACTTACACTCAACACCTGATTACCAACCAGGCTGAGGGAACCTTTGGGCGCCTCCGTTACTCTTTAGGAGGCAACCGCCCCAGTTAAACTACCCATCAGACACTGTCCCTGATCCGGATCACGGACCTAGGTTAGACATCCAGCACGACCAGAGTGGTATTTCAACGACGACTCCACCTGAACTGGCGTCCAAGCTTCACAGTCTCCCACCTATCCTACACAAGCCGAACCGAACACCAATATCAAACTATAGTAAAGGTCCCGGGGTCTTTCCGTCCTGCTGCGCGAAACGAGCATCTTTACTCGTAGTGCAATTTCACCGGGCCTATGGTTGAGACAGTCGAGAAGTCGTTACGCCATTCGTGCAGGTCGGAACTTACCCGACAAGGAATTTCGCTACCTTAGGATGGTTATAGTTACCACCGCCGTTTACTGGCGCTTAAGTTCTCAGCTTCGCCACACCGAAATGTGACTAACCGGTCCCCTTAACGTTCCAGCACCGGGCAGGCGTCAGTCCGTATACATCGCCTTACGGCTTCGCACGGACCTGTGTTTTTAGTAAACAGTCGCTTCTCGCTGGTCTCTGCGGCCACCCCAAGCTCACACCGTAAAGATGATCACCTAGAATGGCCCCCCTTCTCCCGAAGTTACGGGGGCATTTTGCCGAGTTCCTTAACCATAGTTCACCCGAACGCCTCGGTATTCTCTACCTGACCACCTGAGTCGGTTTAGGGTACGGGCCGCCATGAAACTCGCTAGAGGCTTTTCTCGACAGCATAGGATCATCCACTTCACCACAATCGGCTCGGCATCAGGTCTCAGGCACATGTTGCACGGATTTACCTGCACAACGCCCTACACCCTTACCCCGGGACTACCACCGCCCGGGCTGGACTACCTTCCTGCGTCACCCCATCGCTTACCTACTACCACCTCGGTTCAGCGGCTCCACCACTCCCCTTTGCCCGAAGGCTCCAGGACGGCTTCACGGCCTTAGCATTAATGGATTCGATACTGGGCGTTTCAAAGCGGGTACCGGAATATCAACCGGTTGTCCATCGACTACGCCTGTCGGCCTCGCCTTAGGTCCCGACTTACCCTGGGCAGATCAGCTTGACCCAGGAACCCTTAGTCAATCGGCGCACACGTTTCCCACGTGTGTATCGCTACTCATGCCTGCATTCTCACTCGTGAACCGTCCACCCCTCGCTTCCGCGGAGGCTTCACCCGGCACACGACGCTCCCCTACCCATCACAGCGGGCGTTGGCCCTATTGCTGCAATGACACGACTTCGGCGGTACGCTTGAGCCCCGCTACATTGTCGGCGCGGAATCACTTGACCAGTGAGCTATTACGCACTCTTTCAAGGGTGGCTGCTTCTAAGCCAACCTCCTGGTTGTCTCTGCGACTCCACATCCTTTCCCACTTAGCGTACGCTTAGGGGCCTTAGTCGATGCTCTGGGCTGTTTCCCTCTCGACCATGGAGCTTATCCCCCACAGTCTCACTGCCGCGCTCTCACTTACCGGCATTCGGAGTTTGGCTAAGGTCAGTAACCCGGTAGGGCCCATCGCCTATCCAGTGCTCTACCTCCGGCAAGAAACACACGACGCTGCACCTAAATGCATTTCGGGGAGAACCAGCTATCACGGAGTTTGATTGGCCTTTCACCCCTAACCACAGGTCATCCCCCAGGTTTTCAACCCTGGTGGGTTCGGTCCTCCACGAAGTCTTACCTCCGCTTCAACCTGCCCATGGCTAGATCACTCCGCTTCGGGTCTTGAGCGCGCTACTAAATCGCCCTATTCGGACTCGCTTTCGCTACGGCTTCCCCACACGGGTTAACCTCGCAACACACCGCAAACTCGCAGGCTCATTCTTCAAAAGGCACGCAGTCACGACTGCATGTGCAAGCACATACAGCGACGCTCCCACGGCTTGTAGGCACACGGTTTCAGGTACTATTTCACTCCGCTCCCGCGGTACTTTTCACCATTCCCTCACGGTACTATCCGCTATCGGTCACCAGGGAATATTTAGGCTTAGCGGGTGGTCCCGCCAGATTCACACGGGATTTCTCGGGCCCCGTGCTACTTGGGTGGTTCTTAAACGAGCCGTACAGATTTCAGCTACGGGGGTCTTACCCTCTACGCCGGACCTTTCGCATGTCCTTCGCCTATCCATACGGTTTCTGACTCGCCGACCGGCCGGCAGACCGATCAAAAGAACTCCCACAACCCCTGCAACGCAACCCCTGCCGGGTATCACACGCTACAGGTTTGGCCTCATCCGGTTTCGCTCGCCACTACTCCCGGAATCACGGTTGTTTTCTCTTCCTGAGGGTACTGAGATGTTTCACTTCCCCTCGTTCCCTCCACACTGCCTATGTGTTCAGCAGCGGGTGACAGCCCATGACGACTGCCGGGTTTCCCCATTCGGACACCCCCGGATCAAAGCTCGGTTGACAGCTCCCCGGGGCCTATCGCGGCCTCCCACGTCCTTCATCGGTTCCTGGTACCAAGGCATCCACCGTGCGCCCTTAAAAACTTGGCCACAGATGCTCGCGTCCACTGTGTAGTTCTCAAACAACGACCAGCCACCCATCACCCCACCCCAAACAGGGCGAGTTCACTGGGGCCGGCATCCCGAAGGGCGAGCAACGCTCGCACCCTCAGATACCCAACAGCGTGCCCGGAAAATTCAACCCCCACTGTGTTCCACGCCGAAGCAGTACTAACAGAAAGAGCCAAACCTACCGAATAGTCAACGTTCCACCCATGAGCTAACCACCGTCGAACATTTGCCGACGTAGTGGCTCTGGATTCCTTGCGGAATCTAGATGCTCCTTAGAAAGGAGGTGATCCAGCCGCACCTTCCGGTACGGCTACCTTGTTACGACTTCGTCCCAATCGCCAGTCCCACCTTCGACAGCTCCCTCCCACAAGGGGTTGGGCCACCGGCTTCGGGTGTTACCGACTTTCGTGACGTGACGGGCGGTGTGTACAAGGCCCGGGAACGTATTCACCGCAGCAATGCTGATCTGCGATTACTAGCAACTCCGACTTCATGGGGTCGAGTTGCAGACCCCAATCCGAACTGAGACCGGCTTTTTGAGATTCGCTCCGCCTCACGGCATCGCAGCTCATTGTACCGGCCATTGTAGCACGTGTGCAGCCCAAGACATAAGGGGCATGATGACTTGACGTCGTCCCCACCTTCCTCCGAGTTGACCCCGGCAGTCTCCTGTGAGTCCCCATCACCCCGAAGGGCATGCTGGCAACACAGAACAAGGGTTGCGCTCGTTGCGGGACTTAACCCAACATCTCACGACACGAGCTGACGACAGCCATGCACCACCTGTACACCGACCACAAGGGGGCGACCATCTCTGGCCGTTTCCGGTGTATGTCAAGCCTTGGTAAGGTTCTTCGCGTTGCGTCGAATTAAGCCACATGCTCCGCTGCTTGTGCGGGCCCCCGTCAATTCCTTTGAGTTTTAGCCTTGCGGCCGTACTCCCCAGGCGGGGAACTTAATGCGTTAGCTGCGGCACCGACGACGTGGAATGTCGCCAACACCTAGTTCCCAACGTTTACGGCGTGGACTACCAGGGTATCTAATCCTGTTCGCTCCCCACGCTTTCGCTCCTCAGCGTCAGTAATGGCCCAGAGATCCGCCTTCGCCACCGGTGTTCCTCCTGATATCTGCGCATTTCACCGCTACACCAGGAATTCCGATCTCCCCTACCACACTCTAGTCTGCCCGTATCGAATGCAGACCCGGGGTTAAGCCCCGGGCTTTCACATCCGACGTGACAAACCGCCTACGAGCTCTTTACGCCCAATAATTCCGGACAACGCTTGCGCCCTACGTATTACCGCGGCTGCTGGCACGTAGTTAGCCGGCGCTTCTTCTGCAGGTACCGTCACTTTCGCTTCTTCCCTGCTGAAAGAGGTTTACAACCCGAAGGCCGTCATCCCTCACGCGGCGTCGCTGCATCAGGCTTTCGCCCATTGTGCAATATTCCCCACTGCTGCCTCCCGTAGGAGTCTGGGCCGTGTCTCAGTCCCAGTGTGGCCGGTCGCCCTCTCAGGCCGGCTACCCGTCGTCGCCTTGGTAGGCCATTACCCCACCAACAAGCTGATAGGCCGCGGGCTCATCCTGCACCGCCGGAGCTTTTAACCCTTCCCCATGCAGGGAAAAGTGTTATCCGGTATTAGACCCCGTTTCCAGGGCTTGTCCCAGAGTGCAGGGCAGATTGCCCACGTGTTACTCACCCGTTCGCCACTAATCCACCCGAAGGCTTCATCGTTCGACTTGCATGTGTTAAGCACGCCGCCAGCGTTCGTCCTGAGCCAGGATCAAACTCTCCGTGAATGTTTACCCG
>NZ_JBITDJ010000046.1:0-5036 GCF_044454085.1 Streptomyces sp. NPDC051569 | reverse complement strand
GCCGTCCGCTATCAGTCGGGACTGCACCTGGCCTCGCTCATCTTGTGGCTCCGCGACACCACCGCATGATCATTTATCAGACACGGCCTAGGGCCTGTTCTGAGTCGGGATCACGGTTTCGCTGTTTCCCCCTCCGCAGGTCCGCGGATCGGTTAAAACCGGTGTCATGACGCGTGGTGATCTGACCGATGCCGAGTGGGAGTTGATCGAGCCGCACCTGCCACTGGGCGCCTTCGGGCCCATCCCTGACCTGCGTAGCTACTTCAATGCGGTGATGTGGAGGTTCAGGACCGGCAGCCCGTGGCGGGACATACCCGGCCACTACGGCTCCTGGTCGACGATCTACGACCGGTTCCGAATGTGGGCCGCCGACGGGATCTTCCACACGCTCATGGACGTGATGATCGCCGCGGCGGCGGCCCGCGGCGACGTCGATCTCAGCCTGGTCAGCGTGGACTCCACGGTCAGCCGGGCGCACCATCACGCAGCCGGCATGGTGGTCGATCCCGAGTTGCTTGCCGATCTGGAGAAAGCCCTGGCCGCGGAAAGGGGGCTGCGGCGAGTCGACAAGACGATGTGACGGGCGAGCCGGACGGGGGCGGGGAGAACGGGGAGCGGGAACGCCGCCGTGTGGTGCGTCGTCGGCACAAGGCCCGACTGAAGGCCGCGAAGCTGGGGCGTTCCCGGGGCGGGCTGACGTCCAAGATCCATCTTGCGGTCGAGCGTCGCTGCCGACCGCTGTCGATCATCCTCACCCCCGGACAGGCCGCGGACAGTCCGCAGTTCATCCCGGTCCTGCGCAAGATCAGGGTGCGTGGTCCGGTCGGCCGGCCCCGCTCCCGTCCCGGCGCTGTCGCCGGGGACAAGGCGTACTCCTCCCGCGCCAACCGCGCTCACCTGCGTAAACGGAAGATCAAGGCGGTGATCCCGGAGAAGGCCGACCAGGCGGCCAACCGCCAGAAAAAGGGATCGGCCGGAGGCCGCCCGGTCGGCCACGACGCCACGCTCTACAAAGACCGCAACACCGTGGAGCGCGCCATCAACAGGTTCAAGGAGTGGCGGGGGCTGGCTACCCGTTACGACAAGACACCCGAAAGCTATGAAGCCGGACTGCACCTACGCGGCGCAATCATCTGGCTCCGCAGCCTCCCAGCGACCCCATGATCCCGACTCAGAACAGGCCCTAGTCGCGATGGCGACCAGCCCCCGCTCACCGATCCCTCCGAGGAACACCGGCTCACTCAGCGCCCGGTACTCGTATCCGATCAACCCGCCTGGGACGCCGGTCTCACCGAGATTGACAGCCATCTGGGCGGGGACCCCGGGTGGAGCCTCGATGCGGATCAGGACGAATTCGGGCTTCGGCAACTGCGGCAGGGGCTGGCTCACGGGAAGATCTTCTCCCGATGGACCGCTCCGGCAACACCCGTAGGCCCGCGAGACGGGCGGCTCATATCGGGCGGCCGGTCCTGACATCCCCCAATCAAGTTCCCGTGGCGCCGGGCATGTCGCTCAGCTCTTGATCAGCGGGTCGTAGGGCTCACCCTCCGGCGTGAAGATCAGGATGAAGTCCTTGCCCGTCTCAGCCGCGGCCTCGCGCAGTCGGGCCAGGACGTCGGCCTCAGTGGGAAGGTCAAGGCCAAGAGCTTCGGCCGCACGGTCCCGCAGAACTGCCAGGTCGGGCATGTCCTCCACGTACTCGGCGGCCAGCTCGCCGCTCTCCTCCGCGGTGAACGCTCGGCAGTCGCGCCACCAGGGCGCGACCAGGAGGAGCCGCAGGAGTTCCGGCAGGCCGATCGCGACCAGAGCCGCGCCACCTTCGGAATCCGCGTACAGGACCGGACGTTCCTCCCCGCCATCGCCGCAGAAGAAGTACGTGCCCCCTGTTCCGTCACCCGCGAAGCCCTCCAGGGCCGCGCCCGACGCGAGGTGGACATCCTCGCCGTGCTCTCCCCGGTCGAGGTCAAAGTCGCCAGGCCAGGCGAGGAAGCGGGCAGCGTCTGCGTGCTCGTGGATGGCGCTGATCAGCGATTGCATGCGCCGCACCATAGCGGCCGGGAACGACACTCACGCGCTCGCCGGCAACACATCGACCCGAATGTATGGCGGTGAGGATCAAGACATCAGGCGGATGTTGGGGGACTGCGCGCTGATGGCGAGGGGGTGAGCACAGTGGGTACAGGTTTGGCTCACGGGGCGAACCATGTTGCTCTGGATGCTGAACGCTTCGGCCTGCTGCGATTCTGGACAGCGGTATCCCAGGTGCAGCCGGACCCATGGCGCGCGCGTCAGCGCGGCTGCTGGCTCGTCCCGCTTGGTGTCATGGAACGGCGCCCACCAGTAGTCGACGACGGCCCGGAGTGCCGTCCGCTCCCGCTCGTCGAAGGCGGCAACGCGACCCGCAGCCGGATGCTCCACTCTCCGACTACCTGAACAAACCGCGCATTCCTCGCCATATCGGAGGTGAGTAGTGCGCCCTGTGCGCTTACAGATGAAGCAGTCCAAGCTCAGGTCCAGCTTCTTCTGCCAGTGGAGGTTGTGGAAGACCTCGCCTCGGAGCGGCACTGTCAGTTCGGCGGTGATCTCAGCTGTTCGCAGCACTGTGCGATTTTCGCAGACGGGCGGCTGAGGGGCGTCGGGGCACCGTTGCGGTCACCGCCCAACGGATCATCATCGCGGACCGGTCCGGGCAGGCTCTGTCCGGCGGATCAAGACGGCATAGGCTCCAGGGCATGCACAACACCCTGACGGAGCACGCCCGGTGTCTCTACGGAGACGAGTACCGACCTACACCGAAGTGCGACCACCAGGAGCACTACTTCGTCGAAGAGCTGACCTTCGCCATGCTGCGTGAGCTGTGCCCGCACGTCGTCGACGGCCATCTGCCGGTCTGGGTTCGCAACCTGGCCTACCGTCTGGTGCTCCTGCAGCGGCCGGACGAGCCAGCGCTGCTGCGAGAGGCAGCCGAAAACCTCTGGCTGCATGGACCGGACTGGGACGACATCGCAGCAGACCTGAAGCGGCGAGCCGACTCGCTGGAACCGGGCTGAGCCGAATCGACTCTGGCGAGGACCATGTGGGAGAGGTGGGAATAGTGCACAGTCGGAATAACCCCCTGCCGCCAGTAGTTCAGACGCCCGACGGCTCCTCCACGACGACACCCTGCCCACCACGGACCGCGTCGCCGGACTGCTGCTGGTCCTCTACGCGCAGAAGATCGCCACCATCAGCCGACTCACTGTCGACGACGTCCACCTCGACAACGACATCGTCGCGATCACGTTCGGCACCTCACCAGTCGTCCTACCCAAACCGCTGGCCGCACTCGTCCGCGAACTCGTCGCGACCCGCCGAGGCAAAGCCAAGATCGGAACCCCCGAGCACGTCCCCTGGCTATTTCCCGGCGGCCGCCCAGGGCACCCCCTCGGCGATGACCGGATCGGCCAGCGTCTCCACAAGATCGGGATCCGGCCCCGGCAGGACCGCTCCACCGCACTGTTCACCCTCGCCGCCGAACTGCCCGCCGCCATCCTCGCCCGGGTACTCGGCGTCCACATCCAAGTAGCCGTCCAATGGCAGAAGGCATCAGCCGGCGACTGGGCCTCTTACGCCGCCGATGTCAGCCGCCGCGTCCCGGAGAACCAATGAAGCTACCCATCACCATCCACCAAGCACGGCTCGGATCCACGGAGTTCAAGGTCATCCGACCAGCCCGGCCCCTGGTCCACGCAGTGCTCATCGACCACGATCGGCACCTGGACACCTACCTCGATCAGGACGCCGCCCAGCGAATCGGTGGGCTATGGAAGCTCGCTGCCTCTTCACCGCGCTCGCTGGTCCACCTGCCGATGCGGGGGAACCGTGGCCCCTCCCGCGAGCTGCCAGAAGACGGCACACGGCAGCTTGATCTCGTGCTGCTGCACCACTCGCTCCAGTTCGCCCCCTCACGCTGGAAGGAAATACGAGGACGGCTCGGCCCAGGGCGTCCGCAGACCGTGACGCTGCCCGGCCCAGGACACACCGACGAAGCCGTGATTGATTACGAGGCACGGCACTACCAGGAGAACCGGGATCTGTTCCACCAGCATCTCCACGCCGAGACCCTGTTCATGACCGGCAGCGCGAAGGTGTTCAGGGACACCGCCCGGCACTTCTTCGACGTCGCCCGAAACGGCCCCGAATACGTCCCTGTCCATCCGAGCTACCCGCACTTCTGCACCGAGCTCCACTCCAACGACGGCATTCTCGGCGACGCGCGCGAGATCCACATCGAGTACTGCGACCAGTGGGACTCATGACCCTGACCGACAGGACCCAGCCGACCATGACGTTCAACGATCACCTCCAGCATCTCGTCGAGAGGGCCCTCGCATCCATCCCGGCCGCCGACGCCGGCTACATCTACGCTGTCTCCTTCCTCATCGACAACGAGGACGACGACCCTCGTCAGCCGACCTTGACGATCGGCTACAACACTGAAACTCAAGCCCGACGCAGCGTCCAGGACGCCTCTGACCAGGCAGAAGCCCGCTGGAACTACGCTTTCTGGATCCAGAACGAGCTGACTGTGGTCGGCGACCTGACCAGAGACCCCGCCGGGGCCACAGCTCGCCAGGAGTGGATCACCGAACTCGGACTTTGGTACGACGAGCCGACCGACCTCGCCGACTGGGATTCAGTTATCGGGCCACTCGCCGCGCAGATCGAGGCCCGCTTCAACCAGACCTGCTGCCAGCTCGCCCGAACCCTCCACACGACCGGCGTCATCGAAAGATCTGTCGGCCGAACCGTGCCGGTGATCGTCCACGAGCTGGAGTACTACGAGGCGATCGCCCGGCAGACCGAGGCCGCCAACCCGCCCGGCTTCGCCGACGAGTTCACCTCATGGGTCCGCAATGGCTGAGGCATTCGGACAGTTCCAATACTCGACTCCACCATTAGCCTCGAAGTTTCATGACGGTCCGCCGACGGAGTCGGTGGACCGTTTTCGTGCCGTGGGCTGAGAGTGGGCAGGTGGAGGGCCCGAGTGTCGTCTC
>NZ_JBITDJ010000045.1:0-7772 GCF_044454085.1 Streptomyces sp. NPDC051569 | reverse complement strand
CCCCGGGGGGGGCCCGGGGTTCTCCCCGCCCCCCCCGTGTGGCCCCACTCGCCCCCCCCCCCCCCCCCCCCCCCCCCGGCTGCCGGGGGGGGGGGGGGCCCGGGCCCCCGGGCGGGCCCCCCCGCCGGTCAGGCGGCGCAGCGCGACGGAGGGTGAGACCCCCGCGTCCAGCGCCGCCGCTGTCAGCTCCGCCGCCGCCGACCGGACCGTATCCCGCACGAACGCCTCCACCCGGCCCGGCGAGGCGGTGCGGAACACGTCCGGCGCGTAGTGCTCGATGGAGCCGGTGATGACCGGCCCGGCGCCGACCAGGGGTGTCGGCAGATACGTGATCCCCCGGCCGTGCAGGACGCCGGCGGTGACATCCTCATCGGCGAGCACGGCGCCCGCCGGGCCGATGACCGCGCCGCAGCGCAGCCGCCGGGCGAGCCGCACATCGATGAGATCGCTCACCGAGCACGGGACGAGGACATCCACCTCCCGCTCCGCCCAGTCGGTGACCGGCCGGCAGCCCGGCAGATCAGCCGCGCCGGGGGCGGGATCGCAGGTCAGCACGGCCGCACCGGCCGCGACCAGCTCCCGGGCCAGGACCCCTCCGACCCCTGCGACCCCGCAGGCACCATGCACCAGCACGCGCGTCCCGGCCACGGGCCCACGCGCCCACGCCTCCAGGGCTCCGAGCACGCCGAACGCCGTGGCCCGGCTCGGCCCGGCGCCGCCGCCGGACGCGCCCAGCACATAGGGCGTCATCCCCGACAGCAGCTCGATCTCCCGGGCCGTCACCCCCGTCCCGGCGCCGGCGTACAGGGTGCCCTCATGGCCGTTCAGCATCTCCGCGACGGCGAACAGCAGCGCCTCGTCCACCACTTCGGCGCCCGTGACCACGATCTGGGCACCCCAGAAGCCCGTACGGTGCACCTCGTGCCGCAGAAGCGTCTCCCGCGCGAGCCGGCGGCTGAGCCGCCGCGCGTCCGGTTCATGGGCCGGCCCCGGCCGGATCCGCAGCTCACCGCCGGCCGGCAGGCGCCGCCGCGGGTCCCCCTGGGCGAGCGCCAGATGGAAGGTGACGCCCCGTGGGCCGCGGAAGCGACGGACCAGAACGGACCCGTCCCGCCCGTCGCAGGTCACCACGGCACCGGCGCGGCACGTACCCCCGCGCCCCCCGCGACCACATCGGCGGTCTTCGCCGTCCTTCTCAACCCCGCACCCCCGTCAGGGACCGTGCACCCGTACAGACGCCCCATTCCTCCCCCGGGTCCCGTACGGTGAAAAATCCCCGGGCAGGGCGTGCGGAAGCGCGACGGAGAAACCCCGTACCCCCGCGCGCCGGGCTGTGGGGCTCCCGTGCGACCCCGGCCCCCTACCGGGTGACGCGCCTGCCGCGTCCCCAACGGGCTCCCAGCAGCACCAGATCGGCGACGAGCACGATCGCGGCGAGGGCCAGGAGGATCGAGAGCCCGGACACGGCCACGCCGATGATTCCCAGGACGACGGCGACCAGCAGCAGAAAGAGAAAGAGAGTCATGGTGTCCTGCTTCCGTCTCCGCGCTCAGCGCCGGCCGAGCCTGCGCTCACCGTTCATGCCGGTCGCGTACGGCAGCCCGTAGTGCGCGAAAATCAGTGGTTCGTCGTCGGCGGGCAATTCTCCGTCGACATCGATCCAGGGGGCGTCCTTGGCCAGCTTCTTGTCCCAGACGACCTTCAGATATCCCGGCCCGACCGTCGCGTCGGCCAGCGGGACGAAGATCAGCCGCCGCTTGGTGGGCAGGCCGACGGTGACCGTGGCGAACGACGGGGCGTCCGTCGCCGTATCGACGTACACGGCCTCCAGCGAACCGATTTTCTTCTTGTCGGCGTCGACCACGTCATGGCCCCGCCACTCCCGGATGTCTTCAGGCTCGAACACAGGTGACTCGCCCCTTATCCGCCGGCTCGTGCGAACGTCGTATGGCTGTCGGGTACCCCCTCTTTCCCGGACAGCACATCGCCGGGGAAGAAGGGGCACCCGACAGGCCCTCAGCTTTCCGTCAGTTTTCCGTCTCCCGCGGCTCCGGGACCACGGGAGACGGCTCGTGTCGCGTCATTCTTTCCCCGGACCGTGAACACCGGACCGTAAACAGCTGGCGTCCCCGGCCCGCCCGCCGCCATCCTGCTCACATGTTGATCAGGGAAGCCACCACGGAGGACTGGCCCGCCATCTGGCCCTTCTTCCACGAGATCGTCGCCGCCGGCGAGACCTTCACGTACCCGCTCCAGCTGGGTGAGTCCGATGCCCGGGACTGGTGGCTGCTGAAGGCGCCGAACCGTACCGTCGTCGCCGTCGATGACGCGGGTACGGTCCTGGGTACGGCGAAGATGAACGCCAATCAGATGGGTAACGGCGCGCATGTCGCGAGCGCCAGTTACATGGTCGACCCGGCGCACGCGGGGCGCGGTGTGGGCCGGGCGCTCTGTACGCACACGATCGACTGGGCGCGCGCGACGGGCTTCCGCGCGATGCAGTTCAACGCCGTCGTCGAGACCAATGTCCACGCGGTGAAGCTGTACAGATCGCTCGGATTCGAGGTGCTGGGCACGCTGCCCGAGGGCTTCCGGCATCCGGTGAAGGGCTATGTCGGGCTGCACATCATGCACCGCGTGCTCTGACGTGCGGTGAGCCGCGAGGCGCTGTCCGGTGCGGCGGCCGGCGATGTTCGCACGACGGGGCGGAGCCGGCCGGGAAGAGCGCTACCGCTCCTGGAGGACCGAGAGGATGTTCCCGGCCGGGTCCGTGAACCAGGCGATGTACGGGCCGACGGCCCGGAAGACGCCCTTCTCGTCCGCGTCCATGCCGGGAAAGCGCTTCAGGCCCACGCCCCGGGCCGCCAGCTCGTCGACCGCCGCGTCGATGTCGTCCACGGGGAAGTTGAGGATCGTGAACGCCGCCGGTGTGTGGTCGGGCTTGGGGTACACGAGCACGTCGGTGCCGCCCGCGAGGTGCAGGCTCAGCAGGCCGTGCTCCTCGGAGACGTCCAGCCCCAGTGTTTCGCCGTAGAACCGCTTGGCCTCCGCGATGTCTTTCACGGAGAATCCGCTGTACGCCTTGGTCGTGCCGAACATGACGGTGTCCTTTCCTCGATGCGTCATTTCCCGGACGGGCCGCGGCGCGGGCCGGGGACGATCATCCCGGTGTCACGCACCTCGCTGCCGGTCGAAGAGGTAGACATCGGCGGAGCCCGGGAATCATCGGTGGCGGACCCACCACACGAATGGCGGAAGAGGGACGGCGTCGGAGCCGGGTCAGTCGTCCCGCGCCGCGGTCAGTGGGGAGCCGGATGAGGGCGCTGCCGTCGGCGGGAGTCCGGCGGTGCGGCGGGGGTGATCAGGACCGGAAGCGCCCGGTCCATGCGCAGCGCGTCCACCGATTCCGCGAGCAGTTCGTATTCCGTGGTGTCATCGCGGGTGGAGACCCGGATGAGGCGTCCGGCGGCCAGATGTTCGGCGACCATGTCCTGGTGGGCGACATCGTCCCGCCAGGTCCGCAGCGTCGCGGGTACGTCCGGCACGCTCTCACCCACCGGTGTGAGCGCGGAGGCCGGGAAATGGGCGCTTTCGGGGCTGGGATCGAGCCTTTCGGCGATCCAGGTCGCACGGTCCCGCAACCACCACAGTGCAAGAGCCAGAGTGGGTGCGCGATACGTTCCCAGTGGTACGCCTATACGCTGTCCACCGCATACTCCGTACGCGGTGACATGGCACAGGAATTCATCATGCACGGCCGCTCTCCTCGCGCCGTTCGTTCCTGAGAGATCGCCCCAACTTGCGATTATGTGCTTTCCTGATGCGTCATCACCACACGGTTCTGGCCAGAGTCCGGCTGAATTGGTGTATCGAATGGCCGAAATTCCAGGTGATCTTTCTGTATTGCCGTGTGGTTATATGTCCGCCGAGGTATGTTCGGACGCATGTCCATACCGTTCGACGCTCTCGCGGAGCCGAGCCGGCAAAAGATCCTCGATCTCCTCCTTGAGCGCCCGCATCTGGTCGGCGAGCTCACGGACCGGCTCGGGCTGAGCCAGCCCGGCACCTCGAAACACCTGCGGGTGCTGCGCGACGCCGGACTCGTCCGCGTACGGCAGGACGCTCAGCGCCGCTGGTACGAACTCCGGCCCGAGCCCCTCGCGGAACTCGACACCTGGCTCGCCCCCTACCGGCACCTCTGGTCCGGCACGCACCACACGCTCGAACGGCATCCCGACGCGATGGAGGACGACCCGTCATGAACCAGCGCCCACACGATGACTCCCGGCACGCCGACGCCCCGGACCTCGACACGCCGGACCTCGACACCCTGGACGCCGACACCCTGACCGTCGCCGACGGCCGGGCCACGCTGACGATGGAGCGCGGGCTCGCGCATCCGCCCGAGGAGGTCTGGGCCGCGATCACGGAGCCCGCGAGTCTCGGGCAGTGGTTCCCCTCCGAGGTCACGGTGGAACTCGAACCGTGCGGCGCGATGAGCTTCCGCTTCCGTGGCGGCGACGGACCCGGCACGACCGGCACCGTCACGGACGTCGACAAGCCCCATCTGTTCGCGCACACCTGGGGCACCGACCACCTGAGCTGGGCCATCGCGCCCGACGGCGACGGCTCCCTGCTGACTCTCACGCACACCTTCGGTGATGTCCCCGGCGCCGCGAGTTTCGCCTCCGGCTGGGAACTCTGCGTCATCGCGCTGAGACAGCTGCTCGACGGCGGCCCGGTCGAGCCGGTCCGCGACACGGGCGAGCTGCACGAGGCGTACGCACGGCGGTTCGGCCTCGGCCGGGGCATCGCCGAGACCGTCGACGGCGGCAGGCGGGTCCGTTTCGTGCGGCAGCTGACGCGGCCTGCCGAGACGGTCTGGGCGGCCCTGTCGGCGGGCATCGAGCCGGTGCCCGGCCTGCCGGTCCCGGCGGGCTTCACCGCGGAGAAGGTCCCGGCCGGGCCCGCGACCGAGGTACGGGCGCCCACGTCGCTGACGTACCGGTGGGACCCCGAGGGCACGGTCGGCTGGGAACTGGGGGAGGGCACCGGCCAGGGCGCCCGGCTCCTCCTCACCCAGACCGGCCCGGAGGACTTCGACACGGACGCGGCGCTGACCGCCTGGGAGGCCAGGATCGAGCGGCTCGCCGCCGAGCTCCTCACCCGGTGACCTCATCCGCTGAGCGAGGCGGCACCCAGCGGGCGCGTCAACCCGGAGTCATGGGGCGCGCAAAGGGGGGTAAGGGGAGCGGGAAGCCCCTCTCGGCGGCTTTCCGGCCCGTACCACCCCTGTGAACGGAAGGTGGAAGCCCTCGCTAGGGTGCCTTGAATGTTTGCTCTGCGCTTTCCCCCCACATCTTTGCCAAGAGCCGTATGCGCTGCCCCCGGTTCCCGCTGGGAGGCACTGTGACGCAGATCACTGATCAGGCGGCCGGGGCCGCGCCGGGCGTCAAGGCGGCACAGGAGGCGGCCGCCGCGCCCGGAACCAAGAAGCGGGACGCCTTCTTCGACAACGCCAAGTACCTCGCGATCGTCCTGGTCGCCATGGGGCACGCCTGGGAGCCGCTGCGGGACGGCAGCCGCGCGGCCTCGGCGCTCTACGTGGTCGTCTACACCTTTCACATGCCGGCGTTCATCATCATCTCCGGTTACTTCTCGCGGAGTTTCGACTTTCGGCCCGACCGGGTGCGCCGCCTGATCACCGGCATCGCCGTGCCGTACATCGTGTTCGAGGTCGCCTACAGCCTCTTCCACCGGTGGGCCGACGACGATCCCTCCCTGCCGATCAGCCTGCTCGACCCGTGGTACCTGACCTGGTTCCTGCTCGCGCTCTTCGTCTGGCGGATGACGGCGCCGATCTGGCGCCTGGTCCGCCGGCCCGTACCGCTCGCACTGGGGATCGCGTCCCTCGCCGTCATCTCCCCTGACATCGGGGACGACCTCGACCTCCAGCGGGTCCTGCAGTTCCTGCCGTTCTTCGTGCTCGGCCTGCGGCTGAAGCCCGAACACTTCCAGCGGGTGCGCAGCAGGAACGTACGCATCCTGGCCGTGCCGGTCTTCGCCGCCACCCTGGCCTTCGCGTACTGGGCCGTCACCCGGATGAACATGGCGTGGTTCTTCCACCGCGACAGCGCGCAGGAACTGGGCGCTCCGTGGTGGAGCGGCATCCTGATGACCTTCGCCCTGTTCGGCTGTTCCCTGCTGCTGACCGCCTGCTTCTACGCCTGGGTCCCCGGACGCCGGACGTGGTTCACGGCCCTCGGCGCCGGCACGCTCTGCGGCTACCTGCTGCACGGCTTCCTCGCCCAGAGCGCCTCCACCTGGAGCTGGTACGACGCCGGCTGGCCGCACCGGCCCGCGG
Source organism: Streptomyces sp. NPDC051569 (assembly GCF_044454085.1). NCBI lineage: Bacteria > Bacillati > Actinomycetota > Actinomycetes > Kitasatosporales > Streptomycetaceae > Streptomyces > Streptomyces sp. NPDC051569. Next base: position 1,408 of record NZ_JBITDJ010000045.1, on the reverse strand, counting down.
GCGAGATCGTCGTCACGCTCGTCGCCGCCGCTGTCGTCACCCTGCTCTGCACACCACCGGTCCAGCGCGTCTTCCGCTTCGCGCTGGAGCCGGAGATGGCCTGGGCCTTCAAGAAGGAGCCCGCCGCGCGGAGCGGCCGGGACTGAGGTCGCGCATCGCGCGGATACGTGTGCGGGGCGGTGGCCGGCGGCTACCGCCCCGCACGCGTCCCGGGCCCCGTCACCCGCCGGACGCGGCCTTCCCCGTACCGTGCCGATGAGCCGCCACCGGCACATTCCGGGACGGCACATCCCGGAAAGCCGCCTCCTGGGACGGCCCGCCCTGGCCCGGCGCACCCGAACCCTGGCCCGGCACACCCGGACCGCCCAGCCGGTACTGCTCGGACTGGAGCGAGAACAACTCCCTGAACAGGCCAGGACCTTCATGGTCGTCGGCCATCAGCGAGGCGAAGTCGCCCGCCTCCACGAGCCGTCCCCGGTCCAGCACATAGATCACGTCGGCGGACCGCACACTGTGCAGGCGGTGCGTGACGAGGATGACCGTCCGCCCGTCCCCCGCCAGATCGCGGATCCGGCGGAACGCGGCGATCTCGGCCGCCGGGTCCATGCTGCTGGTCGGCTCGTCGCAGATCAGGACGGCGGCCCGCCGGTAGTACGCGCGGGCCAGGGCCAGCCGCTGCCACTGACCACCCGACAGGTCCACTCCGCCCTCGTACCCCTTCTCGCACAAGGTGTCCCAGCCGCGAGGGAGTTCACCGACCACCGTGTGCGCGTCGGCCAGCGACGCCGCCGCCTCCAGCCGCTCGGGATCGTCCGCGCTCGCCGCCGACCTCCCCAGCCCCATCCTCGCCGACCTGACCGGCATGCACCGCCACACCGCGATCCGCTGGGTCACCTACGCCCGCCGCGACTGGGCCGAGTACCTCGCGGCACGCGCCGAGGACCAAGTTAGGGCCGGTCACGAGTAGGGCTGGTCAAGGCCGGGAGGCACCGGCCGGAGATCGCTGCCCGATTACGCATCCCAGTCCGCATAGTCCCCGATCGCCACGTCGTCGCAGAACGTCTCCCAGAATCCGTTGTGCACAAGGGCGGTCTCGTCGATGCCAGAGATGAGATCGCGAAGATCGTCCGCTATCGCCTCGTACCTGTCCTCGTCGCCGTCCGCGTAGAACGGGAAGCGTGCGATCACGGCCGCGACGCATCGGTTGAAGGAGCCTAGATCGCTGTTCACGTGACTGGCCGTCGCTGACTCGATCTTGGGAATCCGCACCACGTGATCAGTGGCCACGTCGACGGCGATGCGGCCGAACAGACCCCTAGGTCGTGTCTGACAAATGATCATCGCTCGATGATTCGGGGGTTGCCGTGGCGGTGTGGCCCAGCGATGCTGGGCCGGTGTCAGGACAGCA
>NZ_JBITDJ010000044.1:0-8117 GCF_044454085.1 Streptomyces sp. NPDC051569 | reverse complement strand
GACCCGTTGGATCGCCGGACACTGCGCCCAGAGCGGCCACGAACTGTATGAGCAGACCGTCCGCGCCCTCGTCCGTGCCGAGCCTGGCGCATGGCAGTGAAGTCCCCGAGGGTGACACCACGCCAGCGGCAGCGCGACCGCGCGGCCCGAGCCCTTGACGGCAGTAGCGACGGCAACACCCACGGATTCCCCCGCACAACCACGGACATCAGCGGAACCCGAAACGGGCGCTGACCTGCAAAGAAGCAGGTAGAAGGTGTCCGCGTAGCACACGTACTATGTGCTGGCGGGGGTTACGCCGGTCCTCGTTCACAACTGCGGGACTGGGGCCGTCTCGGATAAGGTGATGGATGAACATATCCTCCCGAGGCATGACGCGAATCATGCGGACTCCTGGAAATGGGCGGAGAAGTCAAAATTCGAGGACTGGGTTACGCCAGACCATATCCGCAACTGGTCCAAGCTGGCGATGAGAAAGCCGATGGATAACATGAACCTCGGCACCGGTTCCGCCCACCGCCACATTCTCGACATTAGAAGCCGTCACCCGATCGGCTACGACGCGGACGGGAACGATCTGTTCTCGGTTGCGGTATGGGTGCGGAACGGTGCGGTCGAGAGTGTTCACCCGAACTGACGAGGTGGTGGCTGATGATCAATGCCCAGGTACGCACGGAGAGCGGCGAAATCGTGCTACGTGGATCTTGCGGACTGGATTGGATGGAAACCGTCCAGCGCATTGATGAAGACAAATTTCCGCTCTTGAGCAGCCTGCTGCCTTACGCGGATACAATGTTCAATTCGCGACAGGTCGAGAGGCTTCGACGGGAAATCGCTCACCAGTCTGTCCGCGAGATTATTGGGCAGGATTCAGTAGTGGAGATCGAAAGGCTCTGTCTGCAGGTGGAGAATGGATCACATCTCTATCTGTGGTTTCTGGGAGACTAGTGTGTGAGTGCTGCAGCTACGCGTAGCTGCAGCAAACTGGAAGCCCCGTCGGGTGTGTCCCGGCGGGGCTTCTGTGTGGGGTGACGGCAGTAGTTGAAGGCAACGTCAGTGGACGAGGGCGGCTGGTGCTGGCGGGTCGTCGCCGTCGCCGCTGGCTGTCTCGGTGGTCTCTGGGCTGCCGAGCGCGGTGCCGAGGGTGTCGATGGCGTCTCGCTGGAGGCGGAGTCGGACGTGGGCGTAGATGGTAGCGGTGACGCCGATGTGGGCGTGGCCGAGGAGTTCCTTGATCACGACAAGGTCGACGCCCTACTCCAGGAGCAGGGTGGCGGTCGAGTGCCGTAGGTCGTGAAAACGGAGATGACAGTTCCTGCTCGGCCGCCAACAGCTTCGTGCCCGGTACGAAGGTCCTGATGGCCGACGGCACCACCAAACCGATCGAACAGGTCAAGACCGGCGACCAGGTCATCGCGACCGACCCCGAGACCGGCGAGAGCCGGGTGGAGACGGTCACCGCGGAGATCACGGGCGAGGGCCTCAAACACCTCGTCAAGGTCACCATCGACACCGACGGCGACCACGGCACGGAAACCGCCCAGATCACCGCCACCGACGGCCACCCCTTCTGGGTCCCCCAACTCCGCCAATGGATCGACGCCACCGACCTGAACACCGGCCAATGGCTCCAGACCAGCGCGGGCACCCACGTCCAGATCACCGCAATCACCCGCCGGACCAGCCACAGCACCACCGTCCACAACCTCACCATCAGCGACCTCCACACCTACCATGCGCTGGCAGGGGCCACGCCAGTCCTGGTGCATAACACTTGCGGTCGCGTCTTCGCGGTGGATTCTTCGGGTGAAGCGACTGCTCTTCCGGTGCATGAGATTGATTCATCTGCCTATCCGGGAGTCGCGGATAACTTCACTAATGCGCTCGCTAACGGAGAGAGTCCGATAGTAACGCGCATGACAGGTCGTTCGGCTATTCGAGCGAATCGAAACGCCGCACAAGCCGGGGCTCCCCGTCCGGGTATCCTTGCGGCTGGCATGTCCTGGGAAGAGTTCCCATTCGCGTCCACGTATGAGGGTGGGTCTGGTGCAACACTCCGGCTTATTCCACGAAACGAGAATGTGGCTCATGGGCGAGACTCGTTGTGGCCATTCCTCAAAGACAACGGCATCAATGGTGGGGACCAGTACTATGTGCGTAGGCAATGAGGGACGGGAGCGTTAGGGATGTTGTCGATAGAGCTTGAAGCCCTAGTGGAGCGGCTCGAAGAGCTGGCCCGGCCCGTCATCCCCTGGCTGGTGCCAGGCGTCGATGACCGTCAGGTCCAGGCTACGGTGGGCGTGCTCCCCCCGGATGAGGTGACTACCTGGTTCGGGTGGTGCAATGGCGTTGAGCTCCACGAGGGTCAGACTCAAGACGACGTCAACGTAATCCCGGGTTACGCGCCGATCTCCCTGCGCGAGGCGATGGAAGCGAAGTTGGCCTATTCCGGAGATCCCGTCTTGGGAGATCATTGGGTGCCTATCCTTGCTGGCGCAAGTGGAGACATCTACGCTGCCGTATGGCAGCCAGGGAAGCCGGTGCAGGTGGCAGGGGTTCTCGTTGGAGAGGCCACGGAAATTGAATTTGCGAGTGTTGAGCAGATGGTGAATGTATTCAACGAGTGTTACCGCCGAGGGGCATTCTTCGTTGATAGCCAGCGCCACCTTGCGATGGATCCAGACATCTACGACGAGGTGCGCGACGGGATCGTTCGGTAGCTCCCCGTGAAGGATCTCGATAGGCTTCAGTGATTAACCCAGTGGCCCCACCGGATTTGTTTTCGGTGGGGCCACCGTGGTGTGCAAGGAGGGTCTGACGGCAGTAGTTGACGGCAACGTCAGCGGACGGGGGCTGCGCAGAGGGGTGGTTCGTCGCCGTCGTCGGGCTTGCTGGTGGTCTCGGTGGGGTTGCGGAGGGCGTGGCTGAGGAGGTCGATGGCGTCGCATTGGAGGCGGAGTCGGACGTGGGCGTAGACGGTGGCGGTGACGCCGATGTGGGCGTGGCCCAACAGCTCCTTGATCACGACGAGTTCGACGCCCTGCTCCAGCAGGAGGGTCGTCGCCGAGTGGCGGAGGTCGTGGAACCGGATGCGGCGGAGCCTGGCCCGGTTGAGCAGGGTGTTGAAGTGCCTGGTGAGGGTGGCGCCCTCGATCGGGGAGCCATTGGGCCGGGTGAAGACGTAGCCGCTCGCCTTCCAGCCCGTCCCCGCTGCTTTGCGTTCCTGGCGCTGCCGTTCGCGGTGCTGTTCGAGGGAGTGCCCGTCTTCGGGCCGGTCACCGTCGCGGTCAAGGCACTCGAAGATTCCCTGGTCGTCGGCGACGCCCGCGCCGTGGTGCGCAAGGCAGGCGAGCAGGAGGAGTTGTCGCCCAAGGCGTGGAAACGCCTGGGCAGGCCCAGCACCAACGACGGGAACCGCTTCACCCTCGATGTGGCGCGCGCCCACACCCGGACCGGCGACCTGTCCGCCGCCATGGACGAGTTGACCCGTGCCAGGGAAGCCGCACCGCAGTGGCTGCGGCACCAGAACGGGGCCGCCAAGACCATGCGGGAGATCCTCGGCAAGCGCAAACGCACCCTCACGACGGAGATGCGAGAGATGGCCGACTACCTGGGCGCCATCGGGTAGCTACCAGACAGCGTGGCAGTTCGTGAACCACGAGTCGCGAACTGCCATGACTCTCACCTGGGGTGACGGTCAGTCAGTACCTACGGTCGGTGTGTCCACCATCAGTGACCCAGGCCGGGGGTGCCCAGTGAGCCAGCCCAGAAGCGATGCCGACCGCATGCGTCGCAGAGAGTTGTACGACGCCGCGTCGGGTGGAGGAGGTCCCCGCTTATTGCCGTGGACCAGCCCGGAGGGGAAGCCCTGCTACCTGAGCACCGATGGCCGGGGCTACCTCTCTACCCTCGCCGACAGCATCGAGGCGGTGCAGCTTGGCATGGGCCAGGAGCTGCTGGAGTACGCCCGAGAAGCCACGGCTCCCGGAGCGCCAACTTTGTCGGCTACCGAATACCGTTGGCTGGCCTGCCGATTGACCGAGGCCCTGGCGGACGCGCTCCGAGTAGCCGACTCGCGCGGGCAGCGCCTCCCGGACCCGGAAGAGGAAGAGGTGGACGAGGGTGCCTGACCCTGCGGACACCGACGCACCGGTCCGCGACTCCGCACGGGGACGCTACCGATTCCGCGAGTACCACGTGACCACCGTCCCCGACCCCCTGGCACTACCGGCCTTCACGGCGCTCTGCGTCACCGGCGAGGAACACAACTGCGGTGCCACATCCGGCACCCTGCACACCCCCGACGAGCTGACGCGCTGGATCGCCGGACACTGCGCCCAGACCGGCCACCAGCACTACGAGCAGACCGTCCGAGCCATACTCCGCGCCGAGCCCCGCGCGTGGCAGTAAAGTCCCCCTGCGCCGACACCCCGCCAGCGGCAGCACCGCCGTACGCCCCGCGCTCCTGACGGCAGTAGCGACGGCAACACCCACGGATTCCCGCGCACAATCACGGACACCAGCGGAACCCGAAACCGCCGCTGATCTGCGAATACGCAGATAGAGAGGGGCCGCGCAGCACACGTACCATGCGCTGGCAGGGGCCACGCCAGTCCTGGTTCACAATTGCGGCGAGGTGGCAGTCGACACGAATGCGGTGACGGATGCCCTCTCGGGCGCAAGGACCGCTGAAGTAGATGCCGCCTTGGCGGGGCGTGCCCCGGTGCTTTCGCCGACTGCTCATCGCGAACTACTCGAAGGTGGACACTCGGCAAATGCCATTGGTAGCTGGTTGTCGGAGCGGGGAGGACGCATGGGACCGGCTTCCACCAGCGAAGGCGTTGCTTCGCTCCAGGCTCGCCTCAGGGGCATGTGGAAGGGCAAGTCCTTCAATCCGATGATTGCCGACGACGATGCTTCGGTCTTGCATTCGGCGATACAGGATGGATTGTCGATCATCACAAACGACAAGAGATTCTATAAAAATATCGAAAGGCTCGGATATTCGAGTGAGCGATATTAGTTGATCATACAGTTTGGGGTGCCCCGTGCTTGCTGGCTTGCGGGGCGCCCCAGACCGGGTAAACAGGCTGGTAGAAGGTGGCCACATGCGTGAAGATGAACTCGAGGAGATCGAGGAGTTGTGCTCTGCGGCCACTCCGGCGCCTTGGTTTGTTAGGACCTTGGACGATGACTCCGCCATGAATCTTGTGGCGGTGAGCACGGCTCCAGACACTGGTGCTGCCGAGAGGTGGCCGAACTTTGATCATCGAGACATGATTGCCGCAACTTTGGTTCAGCATCCGCGATACGTCGATTCTGGCGACGAACGCTGGGACGAGAACGCGGCCTTCATCGCAATGGCCCGGGAGGCTGTGCCGCGCCTTGTGGAAGAGGTTAGACGTCTCCGGGCCCTGCTTGCGGGTGAGGGGATCGGTCAATGATGGGCCATTCGGGCTTCCAGGTTAATCGCGAAACCGGGGTCTGAATTCCGTCTTCTCGTTGGCCTGAATGTACGGACGGCTAACCAAAGAGTGCGCAAGAAAGCAGCCCCCGCCATTTTTTCCGGAGAGGGCTGCTGCGGCTTTTCGGGGCGGTCTGACGGCAGTAGTTGACGGCAACGTCAGCGGACGATGGCTCCGCACGGCGGCGGTTCGTAGCCGTCGTTGCGGGCCGGCTCGTCGTTGGCGGGGCCGTCCAGGGCGGTGCTGAGCGTGTCGATGGCCTCTCGTTGGAGGCGGAGTCGGACGTGGGCGTAGATGGTGGCGGTGACGCCGATGTGGGCGTGGCCGAGGAGTTCCTTGATGACGACGAGCTCAACGCCTTGTTCCAGGAGCAGGGTGGCGGTGGAGTGGCGTAGGTCGTGGAAGTGGATGTGGCGGAGGCCGGCCTTGCGACGGAGCGGGGGGGTGGGGTGAGGGTGGTCGGGTCGATCGGTCCGCCCTGCACCGTGGTGAACACGTGCCCGCTGCGCTGCCACGCGGTGCCTGCTGCCTCGCGCTCGCGCTGCTGCTGTTCGTGGTGGAGCTTCAGTGACTGGACGCAGCTGGCGGGGAGGGCGATGCGGCGTTCGGAAGCGCGGGTATTGGTGGGTGGCGTGGTGAGTCCGCCTGCGGTGGTGCGCTGCAAGGTGCGGCGGAGGCAGCACTGCTCGTTCGAGGTCGAGGTCTTCCTCTGGGAGGCCGAGGAGTCGCTGTAGCGGGTCCGGTGTGGGGGGCCAGTTCGAACAGTGGTGTGGAGCTGGTGTCCACGCACGGCTGTGAGGGACTGGCGGGCCTCCTCAGCGGTGAGGGGTTCGAAGCGGCGGAGCTGTGGTGTGTCGGTGCGGATGTTACGGGCGACGTTGCGCGGGGTCTCCTCCTCGCGGACTGTGTGCTCCGGGGCGGACTTGAGCACGCAGTGGACGTAGGCCGGTTCCGGCAAGGCCGACGGGGGCGGCTCGTGTACGAGTAACAGCTTCGTGCCCGGTACGAAGGTCCTGATGGCCGACGGCACCACCAAGCCGATCGAACAGGTCAAGGCCGGCGACCAGGTCATCGCGACCGACCCGGAGACCGGCGAGAGCCGGGTGGAGACGGTCACTGCGGAGATCACGGGCGAGGGCCTCAAACACCTCGTCAAGGTCACCATTGACACCGACGGCGACCACGGCACGGAAACCGCCGAGATCACCGCCACCGACGGCCACCCCTTCTGGGTCCCCGAACTCCGCCAATGGATCGACGCCACCGACCTGAACACCGGCCAATGGCTCCAGACCAGCGCGGGCACCCACGTCCAGATCACCGCAATCACCCGCCGGACCAGCCACAGCACCACCGTCCACAACCTCACCGTCGGTGACCTCCACACGTACTATGTGCTGGCGGGGCAGACTCCGGTTCTTGTGCACAACAGTAGTTGCCCCACGAGTGCTGCGAATGGAGAGAAACTTCGTAGGCAGCTCGCGGAGGAGGCTGGTCAACTTCCAGGTATTCGCTCGGCAGATGACATCTTCGATACTCCGTCTGCCCTCAGGGGTGGCGTAACGCCCGATCAGGTCAAGCCGTTCTTTGCGGGTAAGTCAGGATGGCGTGAAGAAGGCTTGGGGCGCGGCAAGAATGCTGGAGGTGGATGGGTGATTCGCGAATACACGGGTCGAGGAGATCCGACCGGGCGGATGCTCAGGTGGAATCCTGGCGGTGGCCATCACGGCGAGGGCGCCTACTGGAGAGTCGTGGGCCCTGAAGGAGATCTGGGAGGGATCATTCGATGACCGGGGAGCGAAAGCTGACCGACTTTCGGCGGTGGGCTCTCTCCGTGTTGGACCTGCTCAGCGCAGAACCCGATCGTCAAGCTGCATATTTGCAGGCGTCAGGAGTGGGGGTCGATGAGATCTTGCTTCAGTTCGACGACGTGCTGCATGTAGCTCGCGCCAGAGTGGGCGATTGTTCGCTGAGCCATGAGGAATTTCTCCTGCTTCAGTCGGTCAATGGGCACGCGGATGCTGTGAGTGCAGGGCCTGAGTCGATTTGGACTGAGCTCGCGCTCGAAGAGGCGGTCGAATGGCGAGATCTTCGGGCCGCGGCGAGAGCGGCGAAGGCGAGTCTTGAGAGGTCGTGGAGTCAGCATTTCGATAACTCGCCGAAATTCCTCGATGAATGATTCGTGGTGAATCTGCTTCGCATTCTCCAGCGTGAGCAAGAGGCGTTTCGGTAGTTCGCTGAAATAGGCAACAAGTGCCCCCACTGATTCACAGCAGTGGGGGCACTTGAGTCGTTTGACGGCAACGGTGACGGCAACGTCAGCGGACGACGGCTGCGGCGGGTGGGGCGTCAGGGTCGTTATTGGTTGGGCTGAGGGCTGCGCCGAGAGTGTCGATGGCCTGGCGCTGGAGGCGGAGTCGGACGTGGGCGTAGACGCCGGCGGTGACGCCGATGTGGGCGTGGCCGAGGAGTTCCTTGATGACGACGAGGTCGACACCCTGTTCCAGGAGCAGGGTGGCGGTCGAGTGCCTGAGGTCGTGAAAGCGGATGCGGCGAAGTGAACCGTTCCGGGTTCGGTAGAGACCTCAGATTGTGGTTGTGACCTGGGGTTTCTTGGTCGTGAGGTAGTAGTTGGTCTCGTATTCGACGGGC
>NZ_JBITDJ010000043.1:0-9609 GCF_044454085.1 Streptomyces sp. NPDC051569 | reverse complement strand
CCGGGCGACCGTCACCTCGGTGTCACCGAGGTACAGCGTGGCCTGCTTGCCCTTGATGCTCAGCAACTGCGCGCCATCGGGCCCGTAGACATACCGGGTGTCGTTCTGCGGAGACCACACCTGCTCGGCCTTGCCGGCCGCACAGGTGGCCAGCACCACGGGGGTCGTGTTCGCGAGGACCGCGTCCTTGACCGTCAGGCACAGGCCCGACACGACGTGGGTGAGCTGGCCGGACGCGGCCCGCCTCAGCTCCTGGGCCGCGCTCCCGTCACACTTCTGGAGCTGGGCCGCGGACTGGGCCGTGTTCCCGGCCGGCTGCAGGCACCAGTCGTCGTAGACGCTGAGGGTGCCCCGGTCCGGGTCGGTCTGGGAGGTCCCCGGGGTGGGGGTGAAGCGCCAGGTCTGCCCCTGGGTGGAGTTGCAGGAGAAGAGCTGGATCGCCTGCGCGGAGGCCGCGAGGCCGCTCTTCAGGTCCAGGCATTTGTCCCCGAGGCCCAGGTACGGGGTCTTGCCGCCCGTGCCCTGGCCGGTGATGCGGTCGACCTTGCCGTCGTAGGTCCAGGACAGTTCCTGCTTGTCGCCGTTCTGGACGGAGGTGACGGACCTGGTCTCGCCGGTGAGTTCGTAGAGGCGTTCCGCCTCAGCCTTGACCTGGGCACCCTGCGGGGTGGTGTAGGTCTTCGAGACCTTGGTGAGGGTGTGCGGCTGCGTACCGTCGGCCTTGCCGTACGCGTACGACGTCGTCGCGTCCTTCGCCGCCGCGCCCGTCAGGTCCTTCTCGGTCAGCGTCTTGCGGTTGCCGAACAGGTCGTACTCGTACTCCTGCCAGTAGCCGGAGTTGTCCTTGCCGGCGGCCACGTTCAGCGTGCCGTCGGTGTTCTTCGGCGTGGTGCAGGCGGTCTGGTCCTTGGCGGTCCAGGCCGTCTTGAGCTGGCCGAGGGGGTCGTAGGTGAAGCACTGGCGTTCGGCGATGCCGGTGGACTGCTCGTGGATCGAGGTGACGTTGCCGGCCGGGTCGTAGGTGTACCCGCGCTTGGAGACGAGGGTGCCGGTGACGACGCTCTGGTCGCCCGTCTTCTCACGGAAGACCGACTGGTCGGTCAGCTCACCGCTGGACTCGTCGTACGTCGCCTGCGTCCACACCCGGTACGGCTGGGCGCCGAGCGTGGAGCGCTGGACCTGGCCGTAGGAGTCGTAGACCGTCTCGGAGCCGTACCAGTCCTTACCGGAGACGGAGAGCGGCTTGCCGTTCTCGTTGTAGCGGACGACGAGCTTCTCGGTGTCGAAGCGGCCCGCCTTCGGCAGCGTCGCCTCCTGGAGCATGCCGGTGTCCGTGTAGGAGTAGCCGTACGTGTACGACGTCTCCAGACCCCAGGTGCTCTTCAGGGAATCCGGGAGGGTGAGGGTGGTCGAGATCGGCTGGTAGTCCTTGGTGTAGCCGTCGACCTGCTGCTTGTACGCCTCGCCGTCGGTGTAGCGGACGGCGGTGTACGGCATGCCCTCGCCGCCGGGAGCCTTGTCGTAGGCGAAGTCGGCCAGCAGCTTGCCGGCGGGACCGTCGAGGCGCTGCTGGGTCGGGCGGGACAGGACGTCGTAGTCGTTCCAGACGGTGATGCCGCGGTCGTTCTTGGTGGTCCGGACGCGGTCATACGCGTCGTACGTGGTCTTCGTGGTGCCCGTGTCCGGGTCCGTCGCCGTCAGCTGGCGGCCCCGGTGGTCGTACGTCCAGCTCCACGGGTGCTTTTCGTCCGCCGAACTGGTCGCCGTCTGCAGGCGGCCGTGCTTGTCGTACGCGTAGCGCATCGACGTGAAGCCGCCCGGCGCGGCGGGGTTGAAGGTGTCGACGCGGGCGGTACGGCCGATGCCGTCGGTGAAGACGCGGTAGGAGGAGGCGCCGGCCGGGTTGACGACCTTCGACCAGTCCTGGCCGTACTCGTAGCGGGTGGCACGCTCCGGTACCGGCTGCGAGGACGCTTCCTTGGTATCGCGGTCCAGGACCTTCAGGACCGGGGTCTCCGCCAGGACCCGGCCGAGGCCGTCGTAGGTGTAGCGCGTGATGTTGGGGACGGCGGTGTCGGCGAGCGGGGTGAACAGCTCACCGGGTATCGCGTCGTGGGTGAGGTAGGCGTTGTTGGTCTGCCAGACCTCGCCGGAGCTGTTGTAGAGGGTGTCGGTGATCAGGTGGCCGCCGCCGTCGGCCTCCTCCTGCGTCTGCCGTTCGCGGCCGAGACCGTCGTAGAGGGTGACGGACTTCTCGATCCGGTTCTCGTGGCCGCGCGCGTAGGTGGTGATGTACGGCGGCTTGCCCGGGTTCTCCGGGTCGTACTTCGGAAGGGTGTAGGCGGCCTTGAAGTCCGGTGCGGACGACGGGGTACGGCCCGCTCCCCAGGCCTCGACCATGCGGCCCAGCGGGTCGTACCTGGCCTCACTGACCAGCTTGTTCGTGTCGGTGGTCTTCAGCGTGGTCGAGCGGCCCGGCTCCAGTTCCTGCTCCTGCCGGTGGCCGAGGGAGTTTTCCTCGGTGACCGTGAAGACCTGGCCGGTGGGCGGATCGTAGGTGATCGTGCCGAAGCTGCCGTCCGGGGCGTCCTGCCTGACGACACGGCCGATCTTGTCGAACTTGGTGGTCCCGTCGCTCTGGAAGCCGGTGCCGTCGCCGTTGAGCGACCAGGTCTGACTGGCCTCGCCGAGGGTGCTCCCGGCGAGCGCGCTGCCGTACGCCTGACCGTCGTAGGCGGTGCGGATCGCGCCGCTCAGGGTGGTCAGATCGCCGAACTTGGCGTCGGCGCAGGTGGTGGGGGAGACCAGGACCTGCAGGGAGAGACCGATGAGGTTCTTGGTGTCCTGGTGGACGTACTCCAGACTGGTGCAGGACTCGTCATCCTTCTTGTCGATGTCGCCCAGCGACTCGACCTTGGTGGGCAGTCCGTACGTCGGCTCGTAGCTGGTGGTGGTCCTGACGGTCCGCAGGGTGCTGGCGTCGTCGCCGGTGCCGGAGGAGCGCGTGTACGCGGACTCCTTGGGCTCGGTGACGCGCCAGGCGCGCAGCGGGCTCAGGCCGTCGTCACGGTCGCGCCTGGCGAGTTCGGTGGCGGCCGGGACGGTGACGCTGCGGGAGAGCCAGTCCTCGTCCCTGTCACCGGCGTTCGTGTAGGTCAGCTCTTCGGCGATGCGGCCGGCGAAGGGCTCCCGGTCCATGGCGATGTCCTCGCCGGTGATGTCCTTGACCGGGACGGTGTCGCCCATGCCGCGGAAGTAGCGGGTGACGGACTTGGACTTCTTGCTGCCGATCGACGGCTCGTCCGTGCCCGTGATCACCGTGGTCTGCTCGAACCCGGCGAACTGCGAGTACGTACGGGTGGACTTCTTGCTGAACTCCGCCTCGGCCAGCTTCCAGGCGGCGTGCTTGTAGGTGTACGCCGTCCGCGTCGCGAACGCGCCGTCGACGTTGGGGAGTTCCTCGATGGTGTCCACGACGTACTTGTGGAACCAGTCGATGTCCTCGACCTCGGGGTCGGGGTTCCAGAACGCCGGGTAGCACAGCCGGCCGTTGCTCTTCAGCGCCGCGGTGTCGTTCTTTCCGGGCAGGTCCTTGCCCGTGGCGCACTCTCCGTCGGGCGTACTGTACGTGACGACCGTCTCGCCGCCGTACTCGTTGATGACGCGCGAGATCCGCAGCCGGGAGAAGGCGGGACGCGCGTCGTTCCTGACCCGGTTCGGCATCTCCTCGTCGTTGGACTCGAAGCGCACCGCGTTCAGGGCGATGTCGGCGTCCGTGATGCCGTTCCGGCCGTAGCCGGTGCGCTGGACGGACTCCAGCCACAGCGCCGTGTTCGCGCCGGTCTTCAGGACCGGGAAGCTCTGCTTGAGGGTGTACTTGTCCACCGCCTGGCGGGCGGTGGTGCTGGTAAGACGCCGCGTCTCGGTGGTGATGGACGTCAGGCGCTTGCGGGACCAGAAGGACGGGCCCGCGTTCCAGCACATCTTGCCGGACTGGCAGCGCATGTCGGCCGGGGTGTCGTACCAGATGCGGTACTTGCCCGGGTCCTTGTCGGTGAAGTTCGCTTCCGAGCAGGTCAGGGAACCTTCGCTCAGACACCGCTCGGCCACGTCGAAGCTGATGCGGCTGGTGGCGGGGGTGGCGAGGAGACCGCCCGGGGCGTCCGTGCGCTGGCCGTAGTCGATGTGGTCCAGCCAGCCGCCTCGGTCGTACACGACCGGCGCCTTGAAGTTGAAGTTGCGGGCGTAGTGGTTCTTTTCCTTCTTCCACCACAGGGACATGGCGTTGCCGTGGATGTCCTCGACGTAGTCGAGGTTCCAGCGCCAGCCCTGGGTGCACCAGGAGCCCGCCCAGTCGCCCGCCTTGTAGCAGTCCTCGTCCTTGTGGTTGCCGTACACGGGCACGGTCAGCACCGAGTCGGTGACCGGCTGGCCTGAGGACCAGTCCGGAAGCTTGTGCCTGCCGAAGTAGTACGCGGTGCCGTCGCGGGTGGTGACCTGCCAGTACTCACCCTTGTGGGCGCCGTTGCCGGTGTCCTTGCCCGTGATCCGCTTGACCACGGAGCCGTCACCGTTGGCGGTGGTCCATGTGGTGCCGTCCCACACCAGCTCGGTGGTCGTCCCGCCCAGGGACAGGGTGGCGTTGTCCGAGCCCCAGCACAGGTCGGCGGTGCGGTGCGTGGCGTTGTTCGAGCCGTTCTTCTTGGAGTCCTCGCGGCAGGTGGTGTACGTGCGGGTGATCGAGCCCGGGTTGTAGTCCCAGCCCTCGCCGATCCAGGACGCCTGGTTGTTGGACGCGGAGGTACGGCCGTCCACCGACTGGGAGGAGTAGCTGAGGTTCACCTTCGGCGTCAGGCCGCCCGCCGATTCCGGCACCTGGACCTGGTAGGCGTAGGTGAAGGCGCCCGAGGAGGAACCGGCCGACCAGGAGCCCGAGGAGAGCAGCGGTGAGGCGGTGAAGTCACCGGCCGTCGAGGAACCGGTGTCAAGGGCGCCGACCACCTGGGGGCGGGAGGCGTCCACGGCGGGAAGCGCGGAGGTGGAGGCGGTACGGACCGAGGCACCGGAGACAGCGGTGCCCGCGTCCACGCCCAGCAGGCCGGCGACCGGCACCGTGCCCGAGAGGATCGTGCGGGTGGCCGCCTTCCTGGCGGCGGTGGTCCGGGTCGGCGCTTCGGACGCCGGGACCAGCGCGACCGAGCTGGACAGCAGCTCGGCCTTCTCCTCGGCCTTGCCGGACATGGTCGTGGTGCCCTCGGCGGCGCAGTCGCCGGTGTCGGGGGCGTCCAGGACGCAGTCGGGCAGCAGCATCAGGCCGAAGCGGTCGGCGGCCTGCGGGCCGTAGAGGTCGGCGAAGGCGGTGGTGTCGACGGCGAGCGTGACCTGGGCGGCCGGATCGGCGGTGGCCGGCGGGGTGACCCGCATGATCAGGCCGGAGACACCCGCGTCCTGGGACGTGGCCGGCGGGGCCAGGTCGACCTTCCAGTCACCCGCGAGGGCGGCCGGGTCGGCACCCATGGGCACGCCGACCGCGATCGGCAGTTCGTCGACCGGGACGGTGGTGCCGGGCTTGGTGTCCGCCGTGAGCGGTGCGACTCCGCTGTCCTTCACCCACGGGGTGACAGCTTTCGGCACATACGGTTCGACCGGGACCTCAGGCGCGGTGGTGAGGCTCTTGTCCGACTCCTCGTCACCGTCGATCGAGGTGCTCTCGGGCAGCTCGGGCAGCTCGATCGCGCGGGTCATCCCGGGCCCGGGGATCGCCCACGCGGGCCCGTCCAGACTCGTCACCGTCAGCGTCGAGGACAGCAGAAGGACGGTCGCCACACGGCTGAGCCGTCGGCGCCGTCGTTGAGACTCCGTCAGGGCGGGGCGTCTGCGCCCCAGCCATGACAGTGGACTTTGAGCACGCATACGCGTCGACCCCACCCAGGCGATGCAAAACAACAGATGTGGTCCGACCCTCTGTCATGGCCGCCGCAGGGTTCAAGGCAGTTGCTGTGCACCAAAAGCCACTTTTTGAGAGGTGTATCACAGGACATACAGTGATGGGATGTCACATGAGCTGACCAATAGGAAAGATCACCGAAAATCACAACCCATGAACACACAATCAATGCCCCAATGCCGCATCGCAGACATTCAGCAATGACGGTCAAGGCGTCACCAGGTAACCATCACGGATTCATAAAATCTTCATCTATGGACGACGTGTGAAAACCATGTGATCGTGTGCGCGCCTCATGTCCTCATCCGTCCTGGACCACACGGGAGTAGACCGTCGTGCCCGCGCCGCCTCGTTTTCTCAGTCCCCTCGTGCGCACGCGCACCCGGCTGACCCTCACTCTCGGCCTGGTTCTGGCCGCCCTGACCGCTGTCCTGCTGCCCTGGCCGTACACCGACGCACCATCAACTCCGCAAGCCGTTAAGCCGGTCGACGCGCGCCAAGCCGGAACCGGCCCGCGCGACGAGACCGCCGCCGCGGAAGAGGCCCGGCGCACCGGCAAGGAGGTGGCCGTCGACACCGCGACCACCGCCACTTCCCTGACCTGGGCCCGGCCGGACGGACAACTGCGCACGCAGATATCCGCCACCCCCCGGCGGGCCAAGAACGCCGAGGGAAAGTGGGCGCCCGTCGACAACCGGCTGCGCCGCACCGACGACGACCCCGACGGCCTGGGCATCAGCCCGGTCAACCCTCCGACACCGCTGCGCTTCGCCGGCGGAACCCCCGCCGCCGGGGACACCCGCGCGAACCGCTCGTACGCCCGGCCGATCTCGGCGGTCACCCGGAAGACGCCCGGGGAAACCGTGTTGGCGCGGACGGTGGTCCACGGCCACGTCATCTCCTACACCTGGCCCGGTGAACTTCCCGAGCCGGTGCTCAACGGCCCGCGCGCCCTCTACTCCGAGGCGCTGCCGGGTGTCGACCTGCTGCTGATCGCACGGGAAGAGGGCGGGTTCGCACAGCTGCTCATCGTCAAGGACCGGGAGGCCGCCCGGAACAAGGCGCTGGCGACGGTGTCGTACGGACTGAGGTCGTCGACAGCCGTCTTCCGGTACGACGCGACAGCGGAACGGATCATGCTGCTGGACCCCTCCGGCACGGAGATCGGGTCCATCCCGACACCGTTCGCCTGGGACTCCAGCGGACGTGACCCGGAAGTACCCGAGGGGACGGACGAGCCGCGTACCTCGGTCGCCACACCGGACGACGTACTGAAGCTGTCCGGGCTGAGCGGGATCGAGCCGGGGTCACGGCAGGCGCGGGCCCCGATGGAGCTGGCCGGTGACGGGACGGGGACGACACGGATCGACGTCAAGGTCGGCGAGACCGGCCTGCTCAGCGATCCGGAGGCGAACTACCCGCTGTTCGTCGACCCCACACTCCCCGGGCACTGGCTGGCATGGACCGTGGCGTACAAGCCGTACCCGAACTCCAGCTTCTGGAACGGCACCAACTTCAGCTCCGGCACGTCCGACGCGCGGGTGGGCCACGAGAACGACACCGGTGGTACGGCCCGCTCCTTCTGGCGGATGAGCTACAGCGCCGCTCTGAAGGGCGCGACGATCACCTCGGCGACGTTCAAGGTGCTGAACAACCACTCCTGGTCGTGTACCACCAGGGAGTTCCAGCTCTGGACGACCGGGGCGATCTCCTCGGGCACGACGTGGAACAAGCAGCCCAGCTGGTCCAGCGAGATCCAGCGGAAGTCGTTCGCGCACGGCTGGTCGTCCAGCTCGTGTCCCGACGAGTACGAGGCGTTCAACGTGAAGTCCGCCGCGCAGAAGGCCGCGGACGGCGGCGCGTCCAACATCACCTTCGGGATGCGGGCGACCAGTGAGAGCGACACGCAGACCTGGCGGAAGTTCAAGGCGACCACGGCGGAACTGAGCGTCGTCTACAACCGGCCGCCCGCCGTCCCGAGCACCGTGACCAGCACGCCCGGCGGCAACTGCAACACCAGCACCGCCGGTGCCGTCATCGGCAAGACCAACGTGGTCCTGTCGGCGATGTCCACCGACCCCGACGGCAACCTCAGCGGACTGCGCTTCCGGTTCTGGAAGTCCGGCACCAGCACCCCGGCCGGCACCCTCGTCACCAGCCTGTCCAGCGGCAAGGGCACACTGACCATCGCGTCGAGCACCCTCGTCGACAAGGGCGTGTACTACTGGGACGTCCGCGCGGAGGACTCCGGCGGCAGCCAGTCCGCGTACTACCCGACCAGCGGCAACCGGTGCACCCTCACCGTCGACGGTTCGGCTCCGCCGCCGCCGACCGTGACGAGCGCCGTCTTCCTGGAAGCCACGGACGACGGCGCGACCTGGGCGACCGTCCCGTTCGGAACGAAGGGCGCCGTCACCTTCACCTCCACGGGCGCCTCGAAGTTCCAGTACGCCATCGACGGCCTCGACTGGAAGGACATCACCGCCACCAACGGCACCGCGACCGTCGCCGCCCTGGACCCGAAGCACGCCGGCCCCAACACGCTGAACGTGCACGCCTTCGACTCGACCGGCAACAAGAGCAAGGTCACCAACTACACCTTCTACCTCCCGCCGCGCGACAACGCCGACGGCCCCGGTGACACCGGCGGCGACGGCATCCCCGACCTGCTGGTCGTCGACGCGAGCGGCAAGCTCATCAACTGCGCCGGAGGGCCGGACGGTGAGCTGGACACCTGTCTCGACGCGGCCTACACCTCGGGCGACAAGCTGAACCCGCCGGGTCACTGGTACAACGCGGAAAAGGCCGCGCTGATCACCCACTACGCCGACGCCTACCCCGGTGACGGCGTCACGGACCTCTTCGCGGTCACCCCCGACGGCACGTTCTCGCTCTATCCGGGCGACGGCTACGGCAGCTTCAACGTGGACAAGCGGATAAAGATCCTTCTGCCGTCCAACACCCCGGCACCCTCGACCTGGATCCAGATCAAGGCCGTCGGCGACATCACCGGAGACACCTACCCCGACCTGGTCTTCCGCTCCGGCACCGCTTTCTGGACGCTCTCGGGCTACACCGGCGGCAAGTTCCAGACGGCGAAGCAGATGAACAGCGACTCCTGGGCCCGCCGCGACATCGTCAACGTCGCCGACATCAACGGTGACGCGGTCCCCGACCTCCTCTGGCGCAACCTCGACAACGGCAACATGTACGTCCGCCACGGCAAGCCCGGCCCGGTCGCGGGCAGCGTCGACCTCGAATCCCTGAGGGTGGCCGCCAACTCGCTCAACGGCGACGTCGCCTACGGCACCAACTGGACCGAGGCCAACATGACCACCGCCCTCGGCATCCCCGACGTCAACAAGAACGGCATCCCCGACATCTGGGCCCGCCACGGAGCCGACGGGCAGATGCGCGTCTACCATCCCTCCCGCACCAACCCCAACCCGGCCGTCAAGATCGTCCTGACCCTCGACTGGAGAACGGTGAAAGCCCTCGGCTGACACCCGGCAGGTACGGCACTCCCCCTCACCGGCCCCCGTCCCCCGTCCCGCCAGGGACGGCCGGGGGCCGGTGAGGGACCCCCCTGCCGGCTCCAGAAGTGTGACGGGACCACGGCGCAGGAGTTGCGGCGGACCGCGTCGGGCCAGCTCACCCATGTC
>NZ_JBITDJ010000042.1:0-11222 GCF_044454085.1 Streptomyces sp. NPDC051569 | reverse complement strand
CGCTTGCGCTTGCCCAGAATCTCCTGCATGGTCTCGGCGGCCCCGTTCTGGTGCCGCAGCCACTGCGGGGCGGCTTCCCTGGCGCGGGTCAACTCCTCCATGGCGGCGGACAGATCGCCGGTCCGGGTGTGGGCGCGCGCCACATCGAGGGTGAAGCGGTTCCCGTCGTTGGTGCTGGGCCTGCCCAAGCGCTTCCACGCCTTGGGCGACAACTCCTCCTGCTCGCCCGCCTTACGCACCACGGCGCGGGCGTCGCCGATGACCAGCGAGTCTTCGAGTGCCTTGACCGCGACGGTGACCGGCCCGAAGACGGACCAGTGCCGGGAGACGTTGCGATGCGACGTCCCGACAGCGGTTGCCGCGACGCGGGCGGCCTGACGGTACGCCTTCGCCTCGTCGGGACGGTTGTTCCTCGCGGCTGCGGCGGCGGCCTCCATCGCTAGGCCGCCCCACACCGCGTAGTGGTCCGGCTCGGCCCCGGTGATCTTCGGCTCCACCGCGTCCATGCTCTGGGCAGCGACCTGTTCCGCCTCGTCCAAGCGGCCCTGCCGCACCAGCAACCAGCACATGCAGCCGACACCCGAGCCCGCCGCGAGCATGTCTCCGGCCTGACGGGCGTCCATGATGGAGCCGCGCACGGCGGCGTACGCGATGTCGTACTGCCGTACCTGGGTGAGGTAGGTGCCGGCCAGACGCAGCGCCTCGGCACGGGCCAGCAGAGCCTGCCGGTGCTCGTCCCCGCTGTCGTAGTAGGCGACGGCTTGTGTGGCATCACGCAGCAGGACCGGCAGTTGGGCGGCGACGCTCTTGTAGCTGTCGGAGAAGTACAGCACCCGTGCGTCTTGCAGCGTCCGTCGGAAGGTGCGCAGGTTCGGTTCCTCGCCCACGGCTTCGGCGTCCTGGTCCACAAGTCCGACGGCTGGAGTGAGGGCGGCGCGGAGCTGGATCAGGTTGACGCGGTTCGGCTCCTCGGTCTGCCCGACCGGTTCCGGGGCATCGGATGCCATCAACGCGGCGGTGGTCACCCCAAGCGCTCGGGCGAGCGTGTGCAGGGTCTCCATGCGGAGAGTGCCGCCCTGCTCGGCCTTGCGAACCGTGCCCGGCGATACGCCTGCGGCATGGGCCAGTTCCTCCTGGCTCATCCCCGCGCGACGCCGGTACTTGCGGACGTTGTCGGCCAGCTCCGTAATCATCAACTCACCACCTCCCACTCCACGGTACGCCCGGCCGGCACATCACCCGGGGACGATCCGGCAGACACCCACCCACAGGGGCTACCCCACCACCTGGCGCGCTGGAACTCCGGCAGAATCGGGGCCTGAGCGGGAGGGGTCCCTCGTCGGTCGGGCAGCTTCGCCGTGCCAGGGTTCCCCGGGGGCCGCCAAGGCTCACATCGTGACGCGTGCGCTCGGCCTTGGCGGCCCCCGGGGGTTCCTGGTACGCCTCCGGTGACCGGGCGGCGAGGGACCCCTCCCGCGACCCACGAACCCCTCACCCCGACGAAGCCGCACCCGCACACGGCCCCCTGCCCCTCGGAGGGAGGGCCGGGGTCTGGGGCGGAGCCCCGGAAGTGGTTCGCTGTGCTGGCTGTTGCGCGCCCGGTCCGGCGGGGTCGGCGGCGAGCGGGGCGGAGACAGGAGCGGGCGGCGGCCCCGTTGGGCCGGGCGCGCGCGGGCCGCGCCAGCGGGCCGCCCTTGATCAAGTAAAGAAAGTCTGAACAGCTCTCCCTGTCGTCGCATCTGGCCGAGGTGCCAGGCTGACCGTCAGGGGCGCTGCTGTCGGCGCTTTTTCGATTCGGCCAGTGCGGCTTCGAGTTTCTCGCTTGGCGATGCGTCTGAGTCGGCGTCGTCGTCATGGAGCGGTGGCAGAAACAGGCCGCGTCGGCTCGTCTCGCGCTTGACCTTCCGGCGTTCGTTGTAGATCCGCTGGTGTTCCTCCCGGATCGTGACCCATCGCTCGTCGAGGTCCGCTTCCCGTGCCAGCAGCTCGTCATCGGTGAGGTCGGCGAAGTCGGCGGCTGCTGCGCGGGCCTCGCGGGCGATCTCATCCCGTAGCAGGTAGTTCGTGATCGGCCCGTGGTGCTTGCCCGGCTCTGGGGCCTGGCGCACGAAGACACCGCGGCCCTTGACCGAGTACACGAGCCCTTCCTGCTTGAGCCTTCGGTAGGCGTTCTGCGCGGTGGAGTTGGCTACTTGAAAGCGCTCTTGGATCTCACGGGCGGGCGGGAGCTGAGAGCCCGGAGGGTAGGTGCCTTCCGCGATGTCGCGGCGGAGGAAGTCGGCCACTTGGACGTAGGGCGGGCGGCCGTCATCGTTGCGGATGAGATCGGCCGGCCAGTCCGGGCCCGAATCCTCTCCGCCGGCGTCCGCTGCTGAGGTGCCCGGGGCATCGCTCTCGCTGGCCGTCGAGCTCACAAAGCTGCCCCGGCCGAGTTGGGAGTAGACCAGCCCTTCCTGCTTGAGGACCCGCAGGGCGTTTTGGACGGTGGAGCTGGAGACACCGAACCGCTCGCCGAGCACATTCGCCGAGGGCAGGCGCTCGCCCGACGTGAACTCGCCGGTCAGGATCGCGTCCCGCAGGGCAGCAGCAGCCTGGAGATACGGCGGTCGGGAGTCCTCGTCCAAGGGCAGGGTCATGGGCCCACGGTATCGCCTGCCTGGTGAGCCGCTACAGGCAGATTCATGTGCTTCCCGCCTGACCGCTCACCCACCTCATCGAACTAACAACCTCATCGGCCTTGCAAGTTTTACGATCATCTCCTTATGCTCGTGGCGAGTCGATCAAGCGGCTCCATCGAACAAGGATGTGAAGGCGTGGCCATGACCCGTATCCGTGTTGCCCTGCTGCCGTCGGCGGTGTGCATCGCGGGCACCGAGCCGGTGCTGAAGATCAAGGACCAGCAGACCGGAGAGGTCGCCACCGACCGGGAGACCGGGGCGTCGCTCTACACGGTGACCGTGATGCTGATGGAGGACGGCCGGGCCGAGGTCCTGAAGATCACGGTCCCGGAGACGGGCCTGGCGGCCGGGCTGAAGCCGGGGGCGATGGTGCGGCCGGTGGAGTTGTTCGCGACCCCGTGGGCGCGGATCTTCAACGGTCAGCTCTCCGATGGCGTCGCCTACCGGGCCGCCCGCCTGGAACTGGTGATGGTGGAGGCGGCCCAGTGATCCGCTTCGGAGATCCCGCTCCGGAGCGGGAGACCTATCCGCTGCGGCCCCTGCCGGGCACCGACAACGTTCTGACGTGCTCCGTGTCCGGGGCCGTACTCGATCTGCTGGGCCTGAACCCGGCCGACGCTGCGGCCCTCGACCTTGGCGACGTGTTCCGTCTTCTGAGCGAAGCGGGGACGTGACATGGGAACCGTAATCGACCACGCGCCGGACGTACTGCCGATCGCCGTAGCACTGGCGACAGGCTGGCTGCTGCTGGGCGTGGTGCGCTACGTGCGCGCCGACCGGGGCACCCGGGCCAGTATCCGGCAGGCCGTGCGGGTGCGCTGCGGCTGGATACGCCTAGCGCGGATGGCGGGCCTGACCGTCACCGACAAGACCCCCGGCCTGCTGGGGCAGCTGACCGCACCGAAGGGCACGACGCCCCCGCCGCGCGTGCTGACTCCGAAGATCAAAGTGACGGCCGATCAGTTCGGTGTGGTCGTGCGGGCCAAATGCCTGCCGAAGGTCGGCCTGGAGGAGTTCCAGCGCGCGGCCCGGTTCCTGGCCGACTCCTGGCGGTGCACGCGGGTGTCCGTGCTGCCGGACGGCCCCGGCCGGGTGGTGATCCGGGGCGTTCGCCTGGATCCGCTGGTCACGCAGACCGAGCACCGTCCCACCGGACGCCCGCCGGCCGACCTGTCGCGGTGGGAGCTGGGCGTGGACGAGTACGCCGCTCCGGTGTGCGTCTCGCTGGCCAACGTGCCCGGCGTGACCGTGGCCGGTGTCCCCGGCGCGGGCAAGACCTCGCTGATCAACCGGCTCGTCTGTGACCTCGCGCCGTCGCGCGCGGTGCAGTTCGCGGTGGCCGACGGGAAGGTGTCAGCCGCCCATGAGGGTGACTACGCCGACCTGCGCGAGCGCCTGTTCGCGTTCGTCGGTGACGACCTGGACGAGGCGAACGCCCTGTTCAAGCGCCTGGTCGCGCTGCGGCGTACCCGGTCCTCTGCGATCCGTGACGTGCTCGGTGTGAAGAACATGTGGCACGTCAGTCCCTCGGAGGTCTGGCCGCTGACCGTGCTGATCATCGACGAGGCCCACACCTACTTCCGCGACTACAAGGGCAACGACCCGCAGACCAAGCGCCTGGCGGCGCTGACGGCGGACAACGCGCGTCTGGTCGAAGACCTGGTGAAGAAGGGCCGCAGTGTCGGCTTCCTGGTCATCCTGGTCAGCCAGAAGGTGACCGGCGACGCGATCCCCACCTTCATCCGCGACGTGTGCCCGGTCGGCCTGTCCTTCGCCCAGAAGACGGCGGAAGCCGCCGTGGCCGCACTCGGGGACGACATCCGCAACTGGCCGGACGCCAGCCCGGTCACCTTGCAGGACCCCGCCTACGTCGGCGTCGCGGTGATGGCCATGCAGGGCCGCCCCGGCTTCACCCGCATCCGCACCCCCTATGTGCCGGACGCCGACGCGGTCCGCATCGCCGAGGTGACCGCCCACCTGGCCATCGACCCGGCCCTGTACCTGGAATCCGTCCCCGGCCCGCGCTACTGGGGCGGCACCGCGCCGACGGACCGCACAGTCGTGCCGCTGGCCAAGCACCGTCCGTGACCATCCCCGACCCCCACCCCGGAAGGAGGCCCCACACATGACCGAGGAACGGTTCACCCGGCGCACCGTGACCGTGGTCATGGCGGTCATCGCGGCCCTGGCCTTCGTCTTCTCCTTCGGCAACGTCTGGGCGCTCGCCCTGCGCCTCGGTGTACCCCACCCGATCGCGCCACTGGTCGCGCCGATGGTGGACCTGTCGGTCGTCGGGCTGCTGGTCGCTCTGCGATTCCTCGCCCTGCACGGCGTCCCCGAAAACGAACTGCGAGCCGGTACCCGCCTGCTGCACCTGTGCGGGCTGCTCACCCTCGCACTGAACACCGCCGAGCCCCTGCTGACCGGACGCTACGGACGCGCCTGCCTGGACACCGTCGCCCCGCTCCTGCTGCTGGGCTGGGGCCGCGTCGGCCCCTCGTTCCTGGCCCAGTTCCACACCCTCACCCAGCCACCCCCACTCCCGAAGGCCGCCGCCAAACCCGGCCGCATCCCCGACGCTGAGACGGTGCCCGCTGGTGCCTTCGCCCCTGCCGCACCACCCCCAACCCCTGCACCAGTCACCGAACTCGCCCCGGCCCCTGATCCACCTCCGGTCACCCCGACCATCGAAGCACCAGAACCCAACCCCGCTCCGGCCCAGGCCACCGCCTCGGCCGCCACCGCCAAGACAAACGCGACCGCCTTCCGCCCGGCCCTGCCCGCCGCCCTGCTCAACGCCGCCCGGCGCATCGCGGACACCCACCACGCCGAGCACGGCCAGCCCATCACCGCCGCCCAACTGGGGACCCGCATGGGCGTCGCCCTGCCGGTCGCCACCGCCGCGCTCGCTCACTTCTGAGCCCCGGCCCTCGCCGGCCGAATCCCCCTCGCTGAAACCACGCCCGCCCATGGGCCTGGTTCGTCATGCCCCGAGCAGCGCCAACACGCCTCCCTGACCGGCTGTGCTCGGGGCCACCCACCCGAACTGAAAGGACGCGCCCGGATGGTCACCCTGGACCTGCGCCGGGTGGCAAGCCCCGCCGTGCGGGACCTGCTTCACCTGGTCAACCAGCCCGACTTCGCCCGCGCACAGCAGCAGATCGAACGCCTCGGCGGCTGCACGGAACCCGTTCGCCTGACCGGCCACACCGCCACCGTGGACACCACGACCGGTGAGGTGCTGCGCTCCTATACCTCCTCCGACGAACCCACGGGCAGCCTGCTCACCACGTGCGGCAACCGCCGGGCCTCCCGCTGCCCGGCCTGCTCCCGCCTCTACGCCGCCGACACCTACCACCTCATCCGCGCCGGCCTGTCCGGTGGCAAGACCGTGCCCGACACCGTCCGCACCCACCCCCGCGTCTTCGCCACCCTCACCGCCCCCTCCTTCGGCCCCGTCCACAACCGCCCCACCACGCCTGCTGGCGACACCCGGCCCTGCCGCTGCCGCAAGCTCCACGACACCACGGACCCGCTGCTGGGGACGCCGCTGAACCCGGCAACGTACGACTACGCGGGCGCAGTCCTGTTCAACGCCCACGCCGGAGCCTTGTGGGCCCGCTTCACCACCTACCTGCGCCGGGAACTCGCCGCCCGGCTCGGCATGACGCAGAAGGCCGCCCGGGCCGTGCTGCGTGTGTCCTTCGCGAAGGTCGCCGAGTACCAGAAGCGCGGCCTGGTCCACTTCCACGCTGTCATCCGGCTCGATGGCCCGGATGGCAGCACCCAGCCCCCGCGCCCGTACGCCACCGCCACCGTGCTCACCGATGCCATCCGGGCTGCCGCACCCCGCGCCCGCATCTCCGTCGCATCGGATGCGGTGGGAGAACGCGAACTCGCCTGGGGCGAACAACTCGACGTACGCCAGATCGCCGCCTTCGGCACCGACGCCGAACTCACCGACCAGGCGGTAGCCGCCTACGTAGCCAAGTACGCCACCAAGTCCGCCGACGCCTCCGGCACCCTCGACCGCTCCCTGTTCTGCCGCCCCTGCCAAGGACGCGGCGCAACCCTCCTGCCCCACGGAACGCCACTCCCATGCGCCGCCTGCGACGGCACCGGACAGGCACGGCCCCTGCCCCGCCTCGCCGTCGCCCGCCACGTGCGACAGATGATCCGCACCTGCTGGGAACTGGGCAAGCGCCCGGAGTTCGCCGACCTCAAGCTCTGGAAGTGGGCGCACATGCTCGGCTTCCGCGGCCACTTCTCCACCAAGTCCCGCCGCTACTCCACCACCCTCGGCGCGCTGCGCGACGCCCGCCGCACCTGGCGGGCCGAACAGACCCGCGCCCAAACCGGCCAGCCCGACCACGACCCAACGACCACGCTCGTCATCGGCCACTGGGCCTACCTCGGCTCGGGCTACAGCCCCGGCGCCGCACTCCTCGCCGCCAACGTCTGGCACCGCAAAGAACTGGAACGGCAGTTCGCGGCCGAAGGGGGCTACTGATGGCCCCGCCCCCACTCGCCGTCCTCCACACGGAAGGGGCACCGGTGCTGGACCTGCTCACGGTGCCCCAGGTCATGGCCCGCCTCCAGCTCGGCCGTTCCGCCGTCTACGACCTCCTCCGCTCCGGCCAGCTCGCCTCGATCACCCTCGGCCGCGCCCGGCGCATCCCCACCCACGCCCTCACCGACTTCATCCGCACCCGCCTCGAACAGGACGCTTCCTAATGCTGTTGTCAAGCAGCCTCGGTGACGGGTGGTGTGATTTGGTAGCACCGTCGGTCACGGATGAGGGCCCACAGAACGTTGACGCGTCGGCGGGCCAGTGCCAGGACAGCCTGGATGTGGCTCTTGCCTTCGGCTCTCTTGCGGTCGTAGAACCGCTTGGAGTTGGGATCGCTCCAGGAGCTGACCAACGCGGAGGTATAGAAGACGCGTTGCAGACGCCGGTGATAGCGCTGAGGGCGCCGCAGGTTGCCGCTGGTCTTGCCGGAGTCGTGCGGTGCGGGAGCGACGCCGCCGAAGGCCGCGAGGCGGTCCGCGGTGGGAAAGCCGTCCAGGCTGCCGCCGACGGCGGCCAGGAACTCGGCGCCGAGTCTGGGCCCCATGCCGGGCATGCTCAGGATCACCTCGGCGAGTTCGTGCTCGCGAAACCGGCCCTCGATGAGCTTGTCGATCTCGGCGATCTTCTCGTTGAGGGCCATCACCTCCTTCGCGAGGGTGAGCACCATCTGCGCGATGGCCTTCTCGCCGACGACGGCGGTGTGCTGCCGCTCGGCGGCCTCCACGGCCGCCTTGGCGAGGCTGTCGGCGCCGCGGACCTTGCGGTTGCGCAGCCAGGTGGTGAGCCGGCTGACGCCGATGCGGCGCAGGGCCGCCGGGGTCTGGTAGCCGGTGAGGAGGACCAGAGGGCCTGCGTTGGTGAGTTCCAGGGCGCGTTCGAGCGCGGGGAACATGCTCAGCACAGTGCCCCGCAGGCGGTTGATGGTGCGGGTACGGTCGGCGACCAGGTCGATGCGGTGGCTGGTGTGCAGTCGCATCTCGATCGTGGCGTCGTCGTCGGGCCGGATGCTCTGCAGGTCACGGCGCATGCGTGCCTGGTCGGCGATGACGCGGGCGTCGCGGGCGTCGGTCTTGCCCTCGCCCCGGTAGGCGTCGGAGGCCCGGTTGACCATGCGGCCGGGGATGTAGAGCAGCTCCTGCATGTGGTTGACCAGGACGGCGATCAGCAGGCCGGGCTCACCGCCCGTCATGTCCAGCGCCCATGTCACCTCACGCCCGTCGGCGATGTCGAGGACATCGCCCATGAGCTGGAGGAGTTCCGGCTCGTCGTTAGCCACCCGGCGCGACAGCAGGGTCTTGCCGTCGGCGTCCATGGCGACGCAGTGGTGGTGGGTCTTGCCGCAGTCAATCCCGGCCCATATCCGGCTCATCGCGCTCCCGAAGTCGTTCCTGTCGTGCGTACCACGGACGACTTCGCCGGCATTGCCCTACACAGCGATCTTGTCGCACTTCCTAATCGGCGGCCGAGTCGTCGTGGGAGATGGGGCGGCGAAGCCTCCGGAGCCACGAACGGCAGCCAGCCTGAGAGCCACACCCCACCCCCCTGGGTGCCACAACCCTACGAATGGCTGCGGGCAACCCGTGATCTGAAAGGTAGGGCCGCCTGATGGCCACACCCCGGGACACTCCCGCCTCCCGCCGGACCCGCGCCAACGGGGACGGAACCGTCTACCAGCGAAAAGACGGCCGCTGGGAAGCCGCCGGATACGTCCTCGCCCCCGGCAACACCCGCCGCCGCATCCGCGTCTACGGCACCACCCGCAAGGAAGCACTCGCCAAGCTCACCGAGAAGATCGCCGCCAGCAACCGCGGCCTGCCCGTGCCCTCCGCGCAGGGCAGCGTGGCCGCGTACCTGACGTACTGGCTGGAGACCGTCGCCGTCCACCGGCTCCGCGAGACCACCCACACCCGCTACACCGCCTGCGTACGCCTGTACGTGGTCCCCGGCCTGGGACGGAAGAAGCTCGCCAAACTCACCGCCAAGGACGTCCGCACCTGGCTCGACCAGCTCCGCACCACCTGCCAGTGCTGCACACGCGGCCTCGACACCAACCGCGACCAACCCCAGTGCTGCGCGGCCGGGAAGTGCTGCCACAAGCGGCTCTCCCCGCTGACCCTGGCCTACATCCACTCCGTGCTCAAATCCGCCCTGGAGCACGCCGTCCGAGAGGAGGAGATCCCCCGCAACGTCGCCCGCAACGTCCGCATGGGCACACCACGCCCCCGCCGCTTCGAACCGCTCACCGCCGCCGAGGCCCGCGCGTTCCTCGCCGCCACCAGCGGCCACCGGCTGAGCGCGCTGTTCGAACTCGCACTGCGCACCGGCCTGCGCAAGGGCGAACTCCTCGGCCTACGCTGGGAAGACCTCGACCTGACCGGCGGAACCGCCAGCATCCGCCGCACCCTCCAACGCACCAACACCGCCGGCCTGACCGCCCTGCCGACCAAGACCCATAGCTCCGAACGCCGTATCGCCCTGCCCACGCCGTGTCTACGCTCCCTCGAAGATCACCGTGACCGGCAGCGCCAGGAACGCGAAGCGGCGGGGCCGGGCTGGAAGGCAAGCGGCTACATCTTCACTCGGACCGACGGCTCCCCGATCGAGGGCGCCACCCTCACCCGGCACTTCAACACCCTGCTCCGCCGGGCCACCCTCCGCCGCATCCGCTTCCACGACCTCCGCCACTCGACCGCCACCCTCCTCCTCGAACAGGGAGTCGAACTCGTCGTCATCAAAGAGCTCCTCGGACACGCCCACATCGGCGTCACCGCCACCGTCTACGCCCACGTCCGACTCCGCCTCCAACGAGACGCCATAGACCTCCTCGGCAACACCCTCCGCAACCCCTCCGAGCCCACCATCCGGCCCGACGACGGCGACAAACCACCACTTCGTGCGGCACCCGTCCGCTGACGTTGCCGTCAACTACTGCCGTCAGACACCCCAGTGGCCCCACCGGAACAAATCCGGTGGGGCCACTGTCATCTTCTTGGCTTAGGCCAGTAAATGCCTAAGCCAAGAATCGGTAGATGCCCTTTAGAGGCGCCCCGAGATCTCTTCGGTCAATTCCCGCCGCCTCTAGATGGATGAGGATTGTCGAATTCTCCTCACACCCTGGAAAGCATTTCAAGAATTCAGCCACACACGCGCTGAGGACGTGAATTACATGTCTCTCAATCTCGGAGTCACTACCAGTATTCTCCGAGGTTAGAGCGGGACCTGGCGGAGTAGCCAGAATTACGCCCGGGGCGCCATCTCCTCGTGTATTTTCTAGGACCTGCGCAACCCCTATCTGCGGAGTTCCGCCATAGCGTTCATGGGCAAGTGGGAAGCTCAAAATCGCAGCGTCACAGTCTGCACCAGCCTCAGGTACCGATCCGACCCGAAACCCAACTCCTGGTAGCTCTCCCAAGACCTCTCTGCACGCCTCCACGATTCGTTCGCTGGATGCCGCGACTATGTATCTCATCCGCAACCCACGCCAGTGCTCATACCGGTCATGATTGAAGGCCTTCCAAGAATCTTCAATTCATCGTTGTTGAGAGCGACCCCACCATCAACCACATCCGCAGTGTACGCCATACGGGCACCCTCTGGCAGATCCGCAACGTTGACCGTAGTGCGAATCATGGTATACGGACCTTCCTTAGGATAGGCCGCGTAGGCCCTACGGGAATATTCGGCAGCACCCTTTTCCGTAAAGGAGAAATACTTGACGCCCTGTGGGCTGTTCCAAGTCCGATTTGCCGATATGTCCGCCAGCTCTTTAGCCGTAACGCCGCGCCACAGATACGTCTGCCCAGGGCCCGGTCCACCGCTATTGTGAACCAGAATCGGCGTGGTCCCGGCGAGTACATAGTACGTGTGGAGGTCACCGATGGTGAGGTTGTGGACGGTGGTGCTGTGGCTGGTCCGGCGGGTGATTGCGGTGATCTGGACGTGGGTGCCCGCGCTGGTCCGGAGCCATTGGCCGG
>NZ_JBITDJ010000041.1:0-12977 GCF_044454085.1 Streptomyces sp. NPDC051569 | reverse complement strand
GGGGGCGCCGCGGGGGGGGCGGGGGGGCCCCCCCCGCCCGGGGGGGGGGGGGGCGGGGGGCCCGGGGGGGGCGGGGGGGGGGGGGGGGGGGGGGGGGGGGGGGGGGCCCGCGGGGCCCCCCCCGCCCCCCGGCGGCGGGGTGGGCTGTCAGCCCACCGGGAACGCGACATCGCAGACCTTGTCCGTCGCCGTCGCCGTGTCCCAGTCGGCGAAATAGATCTCGCGGCACGGACCGGTGACCGTCAGGCCCTGCCCGGCGATCCACTCCTCGACCGCCTCGAAGGCCGAGAGGATCTGCGGGTGTGCCACCTGCGCCTTGGTGATGCGCGCGTACGCCAGCCGCCGCGCGGGCTCGACGCGCAGCACCGCCGTACGCCCGCCGCCCGCCGCGTACGCCCGCGCCGCCTCCACGTCCCCGACCGGCAGGCACGCCTCCGCCGGTCCGTCGCTGTCCGGGCTCACCTCCGCGTAGTACGCGACGAACGGAATGCCCGCGACGCCCCCGCACTCCCCCGCGGCCTCCGCCAGGCGGTCGAAGGCGGCCGGGATCCAGCGGGGCAGCTCGTCGGCGAGCAGATGCCTGCGCTCGGCCAGGACGGCCTGCTCGGGTACGTCCACGGTCCTGATCTCATACATGTGCGTTCTCCTGCCGGACAGCCGGTCACGGAGATGGCCGGCCACCGCGCTCTGCCGTGCGTGGCGTTCCTCGACGGTTTCCCAGTACGCCGCCACCTCGCCGGCGGCCTCGGGACCCGGCAGGACGACCACGTCGGCGATCCGGGCCAGCGGCATGTCCAGCTGCCGAAGCAGCGCGACGAGCCGGGCCCGCTCCACCTGATCCTGGCGATACCAGCGGTAACCGGTTGCGGCGTCGACCCGCGCGGGGGCCAGCAGACCGAGCCGGTCGTACAGCCGGAGAGCCTTGGGCGAGAGCCGCGACCGCGCGGCGAACTCGCCGATCGTGAGGAGTTCCACGAGGTCCCATCCTCCGTCATCGGACCGCTTTCGGCCCGATGACCGAACGGTGCGCTCTGCCCCAGGGACAAGGTCAAGCCGCCACCCCGGGAGCCCCTGCGCCCACGCGCGCGGACACACCGGACGGATCGATCCGCCCGGTCCGGACCCAGCCGAGCGGCCCGCGCGGTCAGCGGAGAGGCACGCGCGGCTCAGCCCAGCGGCACGTGCGGCTCAGCCCAAGTCCTACGCGCGCGGCTCAGCCGAGCGGCACGCGCGCGTAGGACTTCCACTCGTACATCCGGTTGTCCCGGTGCAGCACGAGCAACTCCGCGCAGGTGATCCGCGCGGTCGCCGGCGCCACCTGGGCCCGGGCCAGGGCCCGCCCGATGGCGGCGGCGGGCCGGTCGCCGGTGCTGTTGCCGAACGCCACGGACACATGCGGCGAGAACCCCTCGGGCCGCTCCGGCACCTCGGCGAGTACGTCTGCGATGGCCGACCGGATCGCGTCACGGACGGCCCGTACCGGCTCATCGGGCGCCACGGGCGCGTGGATCCCCTCCGGGGCGACGACCGGACCGGTGAGCGTGAGCTCGAACGCCGGCAGCCCGGCCAGCCAGACATGCGCCGCCGCGACCACGGCATCGACGTCCGCCCGCTCCACCTCGCCCACGAACCCGATGCCCTGCAGCGTCAGATGCAGCCACCGGTCAGGTACGGCGTCCAGCCCGCCGACCCCGGCCAGCGCCGACCGGCACTCCTGGGCGAACCGCTGGACGTCCTGCTGCCCCCCGAAGGTGAGGTGCCAGGTGTAGAAGCGCCTGCCCGCCCGCCAACCGGGCCGCCACCACCAGTGGTTACGCATGTACTCAGGACGAGTGGTCATGACACGTAATCCAATCAGCCGGCCGGGCCCGTACCAGCCCTTGACGAGCCAACAAACCCACCTGTCCGGCCACCCCACGCGCACCGGAGGCCGCCCGCCACGGCGATAGCCTCCGCCCATGAGCACGAGCCGGCGTATCTGGCCTCCGGAAGTCGAACCCCTCCCCGCCCTCATGCCCGCCGACGGCCCGCAGATCACCGCGTCGGAGTGCCGGGGCTGCGGCTCCCGCATCGCGGGGCTGGACGGCCGGTACGCGTGCGGGGTGTGCGGCTGGTCGAACCACTGGAGCGAAGGCCACCGCGAACTCCCCACGGCAGCCGACGACCCCACAACCGAGAACCACCTGGCACGCCCGGAGCCGGACCACGGGTAGCCCGCGCGGCCGGGGCCGAGGCCGGGACCGGGGGCGGGACCGGGGGCGGGCCGCTGATGGCCAGGCATCAGCGGCCCGCGTGGGCGCGTCCCGGTCGAGGCCCACCGTGAAGGAACCATCCCCCGCTCCCTGGCGTCATGGGTGATGTCAAGAGGGGGCTGACTTGCAGGGTGATCCACCGTTCTGGGCCCCGATCGCGATCGCGGTGGTAGTGACCGCGGTTGTGGGCGGCGTCCTCCTCCTTGTGATCACCGTCGCCGTTCTGACCACGAGCCAGCTGCGTCGGAAGTGGCGGCGCCGGGAGGACTGATCGCGAGGGGGCCGACTCCCGGTAGTTTTCCGGGCTCAGGCATCCTGCGGCGGTGTCCCGAGGCAGGGAAGAAGTATGCCGCGTCGAAATGTCCCCCGGTTCGCATCCAACCTTGCAGGAGTACGCCCGCGAACGGAAAGCGCCGCCGACTGCTGCTGGCCGCCCTCGGCCCCATGCTCGAACCCGGAGAGCAGGTCGAGGTGACGACCATCGTGAACCTGAGCTCGGTCTCCGTGCGCCGGACCGCGGCGTTCGCGGCAGCCTCGGCGATGATGAGCGGTGGTGGAATGGCCGTGATCCCGGTGCCGACCCCCATGTATCTGGCGATGACCGACCGTCGCATCTTCGTTTTCCGTGCGAACCCGACGTTCGCCCGGCCGGAGGAGCACCTGATGACGATTCCGCGTGCCGGTCTCGTTCGCTCGCAGGTCAAAGAGCGCCTGCTCAACTCGTCCTTCGTCATTTCCGCGCCGGACGATGAGCAGGGCGTGAAGATCACCTTCCCGCTGGCCGGCCGCAAGGACCGGAACGCGATAGCGGCCGTCCTGCCCCTGGCAGGCTGACTCCCCGCACGCGGGCAGAAGACGGGTGGCTGCCATGACGGGGTGCGCGGAGCGATCAGCCGCCGCCGGCCTGATGCGTGACGCAAACGCAGGGACCCTTCCGCCCACTGTGCGGAAGGGTCCCTGACCTGCTGCTTCTCTGTGCCCCCGGCAGGATTCGAACCTGCGACACCCGCTTTAGGAGAGCGGTGCTCTATCCCCTGAGCTACGAAGGCACTGGTGCCGCCCGTGAGGGCCGCGCCACGGCAGACAGTGTAGCGGGTGACACCCGGGCGTTACCCGAGGCTGCGGGGGCGGGGCCGGGCCGGGGGAGTGGGGCTCGACTCGGGCCGGTGGTGGGCCGGGGGAGTGGGGGCGCTGCCGGGGACGGGTTCGGGGTGATGATCCAGGTGCCGTTCGGCGGCCGGTCAGGCGCGGGTCTGGATCAGGGCGTGGGTGCCGCTTGTCCGCCACGGTCGGCCGGTCTGTTCCAGCGCTCCCAGCGTGTGTTCGTCGAGGCCCACGATCACGTCGGATTTCAGGGTGCGCAGGGCCGCCACCGGGCTGGGGAAGTAGCCGGTGCGGTCGGCGAACGACATGGTGGGCGGCCAGAGTCGGTCGTCGACCAGGCGGCGGTAGTTCAGGTCGCCCTTGATGATCGTCACGGTGGCGCCCGCGAGGTCTC
Source organism: Streptomyces sp. NPDC051569 (assembly GCF_044454085.1). Classification (NCBI taxonomy): domain Bacteria; kingdom Bacillati; phylum Actinomycetota; class Actinomycetes; order Kitasatosporales; family Streptomycetaceae; genus Streptomyces; species Streptomyces sp. NPDC051569. The sequence continues at coordinate 9,227 of NZ_JBITDJ010000041.1, read as the reverse complement.
GCCGCAGGTCGTCGGGCATCGCGCCGAAGGGCAGCGGCGCGCAGAAGAAGGCATGGGCGCGCACCGCGAGGCGACCCGTCGCCATCGCGGACCAGAGGCGCTCGCCTGCCTCGGCGGCGTATCCGGCGACGGGGGCCCGGCGGAGGCGGTGGAGGCTGTCGATGACGTCCGTCATGGTCGCGTCGGAGACGTAGTACGGGTAGGGCTTGACGTGCAGGACGGCCTGCCCCGCGCGTCCGGTGCGCAGGAGGTGGTCGAGGAGGACGAGGTCGGGGATGAGTTCCCGGCCGGCGTTGTCCGCGACCAGGTGGACCGTGGCCGCCGCCCCGGAGGGCAGCAGCGACCACAGCGAGGCGCTCTCGTCCGCGACGAGTGGTGGATCCGCGCTGTCGGTGTGCCCGGTCCCGGCGGAGATGCGGAAGCCGAGGTCGGCACGGTTGCCCCAGAGCGAGCCGTGCAGAAGGGCTTGCTCCTGCTCGGCGGCGGGCCGGCCGGGAACCGCGTCGAGGGCCCCGAGCTCCTTGTCGACCGCCGTACCGCGCAACTCGGCCCGCTTGAAGGGTGCGAAGGGGTCGATGCCGCGCCATGGGCCGGGCGCGAAGTAGCCGGTGGCGTCGAGGAGTTTGCGGTAGAAGTAGCTCTCGGCCCACAGGAACGGCACGTCGAACCAGGACCGGCCGAAGCAGCCCCGGTCCCAGATCTCCCACTGGGCCAGGTCGTGGGCGTCCGGGGCGAGCCGTTCGACGACCCCGTCGCCGATCTCCTGGAGGAGGGCGTCGAGTGCCTGGCGGCGCGGGGGAGTGAAGGGGAAGGCGTCGCGCACCTGCTGGATGAGGGCCGGGTGGCGGTCGGCCAGGACACTCCGGGGGAAGGAGCCGGGCTCGTTGCTCACGATCACGGGTGCGCCGTCTGTTCCGGCCATCGCCTTCATGTCCCCTCGGTTGTCCGGTCGTTCGGCTGCCGCGCACGAGTCTGCCAGGGGCGGCGACAGGCGCCAGCGCCGGCGGCCGCCGGGGTCAGGACCTCGTCACCCGCACCTTGAACTTCTCGCCGGGCTCCTCCGAGATCACCGCGATCTTGATGCCGTGCTCCTCGTCCTTGAACGACTGCCCCGGCCGGTACGGCGCGTCCGACAGCTCCGCGTGCACGTTCGGCCGCCGCGTGCACCCGCCGCTGTTCTTCGCGCTGTCCTCGACCGTGACCGGGCCGCGCCCCGTGTCGACCCCGGAGTCCACGCGGTAGATCAGTACGCCGGGCTCGCAGATCGCGTCGTCGTTGCCCGCCCGCGTCCGCACCTCCACCGCGTACCCCGACTCCTTGGAGATCGGTACGAAGGTCATCTTCGGGCCGCCCCGGGTCTCCAGCGGTTCCAGCAGGTGATCGCTGGTGCCCGCCGTGGCCGCGCAGCTGATCTGGTCGTCGTCGAGCCAGCCGAGCTTCCACTTGTGCCAGCCCAGCAGGTCGTTGTTGGCCCCCCAGTCCTCCGACATGATGTCCCAGTGCCCGACCGAGCCGCCGCCGTCCATGGTGTAGAGGTCGGGAAGGCCGAAGACATGGCCGTTCTCGTGCGGCAGGACCCGGTAGCCGGTCTCGGCGTACGACCCCGAGCCGTCATCCTGGCGGCTGTAGACGAAGGACGTGTTCGAGAGCGGTACGCCGTCCGCCTGCGGGGCGTCCTGATTGCCGGAGAACGTCACGGACAGGACGGTGTCCAGTGCGGACGGCCCGGCATTGGGGGTGACCAGGATGTTGATCAGGTCGTACGTGCTGAAGTCGACGTCCGGGTCGGCGACGGCGATCACGTCCTCGACGAGTCGCCGGTAGCCCGGCTCGTAGGGCGACCCGCGCTCGATCCCGTACGCGGCGAACGGCATGGGCATCCGCAGCCACTCGGTCAGCGGAGCCTCGGGGAGGTAGTCGAGCCGGCCGTACGAGCTGGTCCTGAACCACTCCGACGTCTTGGGGAAGAACTCGGCAAGCCGGCCGAGCGCCTTTCCCGGCCCGGGGGAGTCCGGGAAGTCGATCATCAGATTGAGGGCGCGGACCTTGCCGGTGGACGGCGAGTAGCCGGGCGAGGTGGGCACTCCCTCCGACATCTGTACGGCGGAGGGGGAGGCGATGCGGCACGGGACGAGCGAGGTGGCGTCGCGAGCGGCCACGGGTCCGGCGGAGGCACGGGTGGGGGCGTGAAGGGCCGTGCTCGCCGAGGTCAGGGCCGCGATGGTGAGCGCCGCGAGGCCGGCGAACGCCCCGAGCCGCCGGGACCCACCGGCCCCTCTCCTCCCCCTTGTACCTCCGGCTTTTCCACCGGCTCTGCGTATCCGACGCGTCTGCTGCATGCGGTCGCCTTCGGGTCCGCGGCAGTCGGCCGTCCCTGACTGCTCTCGTTCGATCACCCTCCGTCGGTCGGCGTGTCGGCGCTCGCTGGGTGCGCCGATCGTGGGTTCTTCCCGCCGACAGGAATATGTGAGCCAGGTCACGTCAATGCGCGAAATAACCGGGGAGCGCTTCCCCGTTTGCATCTGTGTCCCAGTAAGCGGGGACAGCGTCCCCGCTTATCCAGGCTCATCCAGGCCGCTTCCCGCGCGCTTCGACTGCTTCGACCACTGCGACGCACAACGACGTACTTCGAACTGCTTCGACGTCCGTCGACCGACTCCGACCGACTCGTACCGACTTCGACTGACTTCGACCTGATGGGGGAAGGGCCCGACGTGACGATCGCCGCCGAATCCGAAGCGCGCCGCGTCACCCGGCCGCGCGCGGACGCTCTGCGCAACCGGGAGCGGATCGTGGCGGCGGCCCGTGAGATGTTCGTCGAGTACGGGCCCGAGGCCCCGCTCGACGAGATCGCCCGTCGCGCCGGCATCGGCAACGCCACGCTGTACCGGCACTTCGCCGACCGGAACGCCCTCATCCATGACGTCGTGGTCTCCGTGATGGCCCGCATCTCCGACCAGGCGGAGCAGGCCGCCGCCGAGGAGCCCGATCCGTTCGCCGCGCTCCGCCGCTTCGTGCACGCGGCGGCCGACGAGCGGGCCGGAGCGCTCTGTCCCATACTCTCCAGCGGCTTCGACGACGACCGGGGGCGTCCCGTCCTCGACGCCGAGCGCGCGCGGCTCAAGGGCGCCGTCGAAGGGCTGATGCGGCGGGCCTGGGAGTCCGGGCAGCTGCGTACCGACGTGGGCGTCGGCGATCTGATGGTCGCGCTGTCCCAACTGTCCCGCCCGTTGCCCGGCTCCGGATGTCTTAATATGGACCAATTCGCCCGTCGGCATCTTCAGCTGTTCCTGGACGGCCTGGAGACTCCGGCCCGCTCCGAGCTGGCCGGTTCGGCCGCCACCCTGGAGGATCTGCGCCGCGCCACTCCGTGAGGCGCCCCCTGAATCGTCTGTTCGTCACGCCATCACGCCCACGTGCCACTGCGCCATCACGCCGGTGCGCGTCGTCACGCCGTCGCGTCAACGCGTCATTGCTCCGTACCGCTCCGTACCGCTCCGTACCGCTCCGTCACTCCACACCTCGTGACCCGAGTGACTCCATGACCCCGTAAGTCACGCAGCGTCGCCTGTACTTACGTCCGTTTTCGCCTTTCCGCATCCTTAGGTGGATACCTCCATGCCTAAAACAGCCGAACCGCGGCTCCCTGACCTGAGCGACTCGCTCCCCGACCCCTCCCGCTGGAAAGCGCTGGTGTTCATCGCACTGGCCCAGCTGATGGTTGTGCTGGACGCGACGATCGTGAACATCGCGCTGCCTTCCGCCCAGCAGGACCTGGGGATATCCGACGGCAACAAGCAGTGGGTCATCACCGCCTACGCGCTCGCCTTCGGCGGCCTGCTGCTCTTCGGTGGCCGTATCGCCGACCTCTGGGGCCGCAAGCGCACCTTCACCATCGGTCTGCTGGGCTTCGCCGCCGCGTCGGCCATCGGTGGCGGCGCCACCAGCGAGGCGATGCTGCTCGGCTCCCGTGCCCTCCAGGGCGCCTTCGGCGCGCTGCTCGCGCCTGCCGCGCTGTCGCTGCTCGCGGTCACGTTCACCGACGCCAAGGAGCGGGCGAAGGCCTTCGGTATCTTCGGCGCGATCGCGGGTGGCGGTGGCGCCGTCGGTCTGATCCTCGGTGGATTCCTCACCGAGTACCTGGACTGGCGCTGGACGTTCTTCGTCAACATCCCGTTCGCCATCGTGGCCGCGGCGGGCGCGTACTTCGTGATCCGCGAGCCGGCGGGCGGCCGCAACCGCTCCGCGCTCGACATCCCCGGCGTCGTGCTCTCCACGCTGGGCCTGGTCTCGCTGGTCTACGCCTTCACCCGCGCCGAGTCGGCCGGCTGGTCCGACGGGTCGACCATCTCCCTGTTCGTCGCCGCCGCCGTCCTGCTGCTGGCCTTCGTCCTGGTCGAGTCCAAGGTCAAGTCCCCGCTGCTGCCGCTGCGCGTGATCGCGAACCGGAACCGCGGCGGTGTCTACGCCTCTCTGGGCCTCGCCATCATCGCGATGTTCGGCCTGTTCCTCTTCCTCACCTATTACCTCCAGGTCGTGGAGGGCTACTCGCCGGTCAAGACCGGTTTCGCCTTCCTGCCGATGATCGCGGGCATGATCACGGGCTCGACGCAGATCGGCGCGCGGCTGATGACGCGCGTACCGGCGCGGCTCCTGATGGGGCCCGGCTTCCTGGTCGCCGCCGTCGGCATGCTGCTGCTGACGCAGCTGGAGATCGGCTCTTCGTACGCGAGTCTGATCCTGCCGGCGCAGCTGCTGCTGGGCCTCGGTATGGGTACGGCGTTCATGCCGGCGATGTCGCTCGCCACGTACGGCATCGAGCCGCGTGACGCGGGCGTCGCCTCGGCGATGGTGAACACCTCCCAGCAGGTGGGCGGCGCGATCGGTACGGCGCTGCTCAACACGATCGCGGCCTCGGCCACGACGGCGTACGTCGCCTCGCACGCGGCGACCGCCGGCAGCCCCGAGCTGCTCAAGACGCAGGCTCTGGTGGCGGGCTTCTCCAGCGCCATCTGGTGGGCGGTCGGCATTCTGGTCATCGCGGCCGCGATCGCCGTCACCATGATCAACGCCGGGCGTCCGGGCGCCTCGTCCGTCCTCTCGGGCGGTACGGGCGGCGCGGGCGCGGAAGGCGCCGAGGGTGACGCCGTTGTCCCGGTGGTGATGCACTGACGCTCGCTGAGCCGGCGCGGGCCGGGTGGGTCGCGGATCGCAGGCGTCGCGTACGGCGCGCGATCAGCTCCACCCACGGCCCACGGCCCTGAGGAGTGATGTACGGATCTGCCCTGGTGCCGCCGTTGTTCAGCGGCGCCAGGGCAGATCCGCGTCCGTACCCTCCGGCTGCAGCCCCACGGCCAGCAGCCGCATGATCTCGCCGAGCTGGCCCACCTGCTCCGCGCTGAGCCGGTCGAAGAGCACCTGGCGGACGGCGGTGACATGGCCGGGTGCCGCCTGTCTCAGCACCTCACCGCCCAGGTCGGTCAGGAACGCGTTCTGGCCGCGCTTGTCGGAAGGGCAGTCCTCGCGCTGCACCCAGCCGTGCTTCTCCAGCCGCGCTATCGCGTGCGAGAGCCGAGAGCGGGTGATCTTGGCGTCCATGGCCAGCCGCGTCATGCGCATGCGACGCCGTGGGGCCCGCGCGAGATGCACGAGCAGGGCGTAGTAGATGTGCGGCATCCCGGAGTCGCGCTGGAGCTGCCGGTCGAGATGGTCCTCCAGCAGCGTGGTCGCCTGGACGTATGCCTGCCAGGTGCGCTGCTCGTCCTCGTTGAGCCAGCGCGGTTCCCCGCCCGTACCGGCGTCGCTGCCGGTGGATGCCGTGGTCATGTGGTCACTGTACCCATCCTTTAAAGTTCAACTAAATCCGGTCGGGTGGTACGGGGCGGGATGGTACGGGGCAGGGTGGTACGGGGCGGGGTGGCTCCATGCCCACGCGCGACCGGCGGAAACCGCTGAAGATGGGGTGCGGGCCCGCCCCGCCGGGGATGTCGACCCGCTGCTCGGCGTCGGGCGGCGTCGGTGCGGCGTCAGGCGCAGGATGCGGCGGGACTCCTGGCATGCCCGCGCACCGATCATTTCCCGCCGTTTCGCGGCGCCCGGCGCTTCCGCCTCCGGCGCCCGGCGCTTCCGCCTCCGGCGGGCGTCGCCCTCCCCCCGGCCCCCTACTCCCTGGACCGCCGCTCCCCAGACTCCCCAGGTTCCCCACGCTCCCCAGGCTCCCCGAGGTGCTTCTCGTACCAGGCCACATCCCAGTACCGGCCGAACTTCCTGCCGACCTCCTCATGCGTACCGGCGGGCCGGAAGCCGAAACGCGCGTGCAGCCGGGCCGAGGCCTCGTTCGGCTGGGTGATGCCCGCGTAGGCGCGGTGCAGGTCCTCGCCCTTCAAGGCGTCGAAGAGCGCCGAGTAGAGCAGGGTGCCTATCCCACGGCCACCCGCGTCCGGCGCGCAGTAGACGCTGACCTCGACGGACGTCGCGTACGCGGCCTTGGGCCGGAAGGCGCTGCTGGTCGCGTACCCGAGAATGCGGGCGGACGGGACGTCCTCGGCAACCAGAAGCCGGTGAGGCCCGTCTTCAGGGTGGGACCGCAGCCACGGCAGCCGTTCTTCAGGGGTGAAGGCAACGGTGTCAAATGTGATGGCCGTCTCATGAATGTAGTGGTTGTAGATCTCCGTGAGGGCGTCCAAATCGCTCTCACATCCCGCCCTGACCTGCACTTCGGTCCCTCTCTGTGGCATATGTCCTCCCCCATCGGCCGAACAGGGTACTGCATGATCACAAGAATCCAGGCAGGTAGGGGAATTCTGTCCGGATTCCAGTCGTTGTTTCCTTCGGATGCAGGGCACCCGGAAGGGTGTCGCGACCTACTCAGCCCAGCAAGGGAGCTCGCATGGCAACCCGTGCCGTCGCCCGTCGTACCACCACTGGTGGGACGAAAGCGGCAAGCAGTGCTCGCGCTGTAGGCGGGGAGATCGCCGACCGCGACCTGGTCGGCATGTACCTCGACGAGATCGCGCGTACGCCGCTGCTCGACGCCGCAAAGGAAGTCGAGCTGTCCCAGACCATCGAGGCCGGAGTCTTCGCCCGGCAGATCCTCGACAAAGCGGTCGAGAGCGAGGCGGGGGGCGCCTCGCGCGAGGAGCTCGACGCGCTGATAGCCGAGGGTGAGCGCGCGAAGGATGTCTTCATCCGCTCCAATCTCCGTCTGGTGGTCGCCGTAGCGCGCCGTTACCCCCGCAGTGGTCTCCCCCTGCTGGACCTGATCCAGGAGGGCAACGCCGGCCTGGTGCGTGCCGTGGAGAAGTTCGACTACGCCAAGGGCTTCAAGTTCTCGACGTACGCGACCTGGTGGATTCGCCAGGCCATCACCCGGTCCATAGCCGACCAGTCCCGCACGATCCGGCTGCCCGTCCACCTGGTGGAGGAGCTCGGCAGGATCCGTCGCGTGCAGCGCGAGTTCAACCGGGAGAACGGCCGGGATCCGGAACCCGCCGAGGTCGCGGCCGAGCTCGGTTCGAACGCGTCGCGGGTGATCGACGTACTGGACTGGGCACGTGACCCGGTCAGCCTGAACATGTCGGTGGACGACGACGGGGACACCCAGTTCGGCGACCTGCTGGAGGACACGTCCGCGATCTCGCCCGAGCAGTCCGTGATGACGCTGCTGCGGAGCGAGGAGCTTGAGGACCTGATAGGCAAGCTCGACGAGCGCACGGCCTCGATCATCAAGATGCGGTACGGCATCGAAGACGGCCGGGAACGTACGCTGACCGAGGTGGGCAAGGAACACGGCCTGACGCGCGAGCGGATCCGGCAGATCGAGAAGCACGCGCTGATGGAGCTGAAGAAAATGGCTCGTGACACAGGATTCGACGCGGCGGCGTGACGTAGCCATCTTGTAGCCGTAGTGTCCACCTTGCTCGTACTGTCTCTCTGAGCGGTACAGCGATACGGCCGATTCATCGGCCCCTTAGACGAGCCCCGGCACCAACCCCCCCCAGGTGCCGGGGCTCTCCTATGCCGCTGCGCTGCCGCCGCCGCTCGCTGGACCCCTGTTTTGCGCGCGGGCGCCGCTGACACTCGCGACACCTGTCCTGTGCGCGGGCGCCGCTGACACTCGGGCTGACACCCAGTGGGACACCTCTGACGCTCAGCCGGACGCCGCCCGTGTCAGCTTCGCCCCCAGCTCGCGCAGATAGTCCGTCAGCTGCGCCGGTGCGTGCGCGGTGAATTCGCAGTCCACCAGCGCCAGCCGCAGTGCCAGCCACTCCAGCGAATCGCTCGCCGTGCCACGCAGCCGGCAGGAGACGGGACCCGTCGCCTCCGGTACGCCGAGGGAGGCGGGCAGCCGGGCCGCCACGAACTCGACGGGCGCCGCGAAGCTCACATCCACCTCCATCCGCGGCTGGGCCCGGGATATGGACCGGGCCAGGAACTGCGCCGCGTCCCCGCTCGGCAGCTCCCGGAGGCTGAAGCGCGCGCCGGTCGGGAAGGGCTCGGTCACCCGGTCGACGCGGAACGTACGCCAGTCCTCGCGCCCCAGGTCGTACGCCACCAGATACCAGCGCCTGCCGGTGGAGACCAGACGGTACGGCTCGACCTGCCGCTTCGACTCCGTACCGTCGCCGGACCGGTAGCCGAAGCGCAGCTGCTCCGTGCCGGTGACGGCGGCGGCCATCACCGTCAGCGTGCGCGGATCGACGGTCGCGCCGTCACCCCGGGTCAGGGGGATCGTCGCGGCCTGAAGGGTGGAGACGCGATGCCGCAGCCGGGACGGCAGTACCTGCTTCAGCTTGGCCAGCGCGCGCACGGAGGCCTCGTCGACGCCCTCGATGGCGTGGCCCGCCCCGGCCCGCAGTCCGACGGCGATGGCGACGGCTTCCTCGTCGTCCAGGAGCAGGGGCGGCATGGCCGTACCCGCGACCAGGCGGTAGCCGCCGATCGCACCCCTGGTGGCCTCGACGGGATAGCCCAGGTCGCGCAGCCGCTCGATGTCGCGGCGGATGGTGCGCGGGCTGACGTCGAGGCGCTCGGCCAGCTCGCTCCCCGGCCACTCGCGCGGGGTCTGGAGGAGGGAGAGCAGACTCAGGAGCCGTACCGGGGTATCGGTCATGTGTCCATGGTGCGCGCCATCTAGGGCCTGTGTGAGGTCGTGATCAATATCTGCGTTCCGCTGCCGTGCCGGGACGGATCACGGTAGAACGCCGGTGTGACGCGCCGACAGCTCA
>NZ_JBITDJ010000040.1:0-13320 GCF_044454085.1 Streptomyces sp. NPDC051569 | reverse complement strand
GGGGTGGGTGGGGGGGGGGGGGGGGGGGGGGGGGGCGGGGCCCCCCCCCCCCCCCCGCCACGGATGCGTGATGCGTCAGGCGGAACGGCGCCGGCCGGTCAGGATTCCGAAGGCCACTCCGGCGGCGCCGACGACGATGCCGACGATGCCGAGGACGCGGGCGGTCGTGTCGCTGCCGTCGGCGGAGGCCGACGAGGACTCCGCGTCGTCGGCCTTCGCGTCGTCGTGCGCCGGGTCCGCGTGCTTCGAGTCGGCCTCGGCGGTCGGCTGGACGGCCGGGGCATCGTGCTCGTCACCGGTGGCCGCGGTCAGCTTCAGGACGGGCGCCGGCTTCTCGGGCTCCGCCGCGCCTTCCTTGGGCTCCTCGATCCAGCGGACGACTTCCTTGTTGTCGTACGTCTGGAGGGTCTTGAACACCAACTGGTCGGCGTCCTCGGGCAGCTGCCCGACGGAGAGGGGGAACTGCTGGAACTCACCCGGCCCGATCTTGCCGCCTGCCGCGGTCCAGGTGACCTTGGAGACGGCGTCGGTGATGGTGCTTCCGTGCAGCGTCAGCGGCTTGGCGAGCTTGGTCTTGGTGACGACGACCTTCCAGCCGGGCACGGGCTGCGGCATCACGGACGCCAGCGGGTGATCGGCCGGGAAGTTCACCTCGACCTTGGTGGTGGAGGCGTCGTCACGCTCGTTGGGCACCTTGAAATTGATCGTGGCGTAGCCGCCCTTGGCGGCCTCGCCCTGCGGCTGCACGCTGACATGCGCGGACGCGGGGCCCGTGAGAAGCAGAAGAGCGGTCGCGGCGATACCGCCGGCGACGGAGACACGAGTGACGTTCCTGGCAGAGAACACAGCACACTCCACGGTGTGAAGGGGAAAGGGGATCAGTCAGGGGGCCCGCCGCGGCGCGGGCTCGCGACGGCATCGCGACAACACTGGCGTCCGTACGGAAGCGCACGTATCGCACAGGTGCGCACCGGTGCGGGTGCGGGTCTGTGCGCGTGCGCGTCCGCGCGTGTGCGGACGGGCGCGGAGTGTCGCGTCAGGCTGCGAGAGCGAGGGCGGCCGGAGGGCCGCGTCTGATCACCGTGTGCTGGAGTGTCTCCCCGGCCGGCGCCGGAGGGCCGCCGTTCCCGGCGTACGCGGCGCGCGGACCTGCTTCCGGTACGCCGGGCAGTCCGGCACGCAGCAGCCGCACCAGAGCGAGTGCGGCGCGCAGGGCGCGCAGCAGCGCACTGTCCGTGACGTCGCCGATGCCGTGCGCCGAGAGCTGGGCGAGCCGGAGAAGCGCGAGATCCGCGCGGTGGAGCAGCCAGCCGGTCGCCAGGGCGGCCAGTAGGTGTCCGAGCACCATGGGGAGGGAGGGGAGCAGTTCGCCGGCGGGGGCGGCGGATCCGAGCCCCGGGCCGAGCCCGGAGGCCGAACCGATTCCGGAATCGAGCCCGGAGCCGGTCATGGAAGCCATGCCGGGCGCCATGTGCTGATGGCCGGCCATCATCGAACCTGCCGGGCGGAGCCCCGCGTCGATGACGATCCGCTGGGCGTCGGCAGAGCTCAGCGAGGCGGGACCCGCTCCGCAGAGCAGCTTCGCGGCCATTCTGATCAGTGCGTCGTCCGTACCGGCCGGCATCGTGAGATGCCGCTGGCCCATGCCGAACAGGCTGTGCAGGACGACCTGTCCGCCTGTCAGCGCGGCGGCGATGCCGGCCGTCGAGCGGGCGCGACCGGCGAGCGGAGCGGCGACCGCGAAGACACCGAGGAAGCCGAGGACCAGGGTCCACCACGGAACGGGCACGCAGGCGGCCATGACGTGTCCCGTCGCGGACAGCACGACGCAGACCGCGGTGAACACCGCGGCCCTCAGCAGCCGCGGGGCGGCTCCGGCACGTGCGACGGGATCGGACATGGCCGGGTCATCATCGCACTGCGGGCGTGGGCGCCGTAGGGCAGGTCCGGAAGATCACGCTCTGTCCCTCCGGCCCGCACGGCGCTATACACCGCCGTGCGCCGTACACGCGTCCGCCGAATGAGGGCTCTCACGTCAACTGCGTGCTTACAACTCGTCACTCAGGGCAATATGTATCGGTATGTCGAGCCGCAGCCAGGAGGCTGGAGCATGAGCATCTGGTGGTCTCTCCGCTTGCGGCGTGAAGCCGCGAGCGTCCCGCTCGCCCGCCGCCTTCTGCTCGGCGCCATGGAGACAGCGGGTGTCGATCCGGATATCTCCTTCGACCTGTCGGTCGCCCTCAGCGAAGCCTGTGCGAACGCCGTCGAGCACGGCGGGGGAGGGCAGTTGGGCGAGGCGCCAGGGGCGTACCGGGTGACCGCGTATCTGGACGGCGCGAAGTGCCGTATCGAAGTGGCGGATTCGGGGCCGGGTTTCCCCGCCCGGCGGATGGTGCGGCGCAGCGCGCCCGCGCCCGCCGTCACGTCCGAGAACGGCCGGGGCCTGTGTCTGATCGAGCAGCTCGCCGATCACGTGTACTTCCGAAACCGGCCGGGGCGCGGCGCGGTGGTCGGCTTCGACAAGATCCTGAAATGGCGGGAGGACGCCCTGCTCGGAGCCATGTGAGCTCGAGCGGAGCGCCCTCCGGGGCGCGGGCGGGCCGGTCGGTGCGCGAGACGCCCGCCCTGCGCGATGCCTGCCGGCTGCCCTGCGAGACACCCGCCGGGCCTGCGAGACACCCGCCGGGCCTGCGAGACGGCCGCCCGTCCTGACTGATGACGGTCGGCCGTTCCGCGTGCGGCGGCCGCCGGGCGTCAGGCCTGCTTGAGGCCCGCCATCCAGGCTTCGATCTCGTCGGCCTGGCGGGGCAGCCCGGCCGAGAGATTCCGGTTGCCGTCCTCCGTGACGATGATGTCGTCCTCGATCCGGACGCCGATGCCGCGGTACTCCTCGGGCACGGTCTGGTCATCGGCCTGGAAGTACAGCCCCGGCTCGACGGTGAGGCACATTCCGGGCTCCAGCGTCCCGTCCACGTACGCCTCGCGGCGGGCGGCCGCGCAGTCGTGGACGTCCAGGCCGAGCATGTGGCCGGTGCCGTGCAGGGTCCAGCGGCGCTGGAGGCCGAGCTCCAGGACCTTCTCCACCGGCCCGTCCAGCAGGCCCCACTCGACGAGCTTCTCGGCGAGGACACGCTGGGAGGCGTCATGGAAGTCGCGGAACTTCGCGCCCGGCCGCACGGCGGCGATGCCCGCCTCCTGGGACTCGTACACCGCGTCGTAGATCTTCCGCTGGATCTCGCTGAAGCGGCCGTCGATCGGCAGCGTGCGCGTGACGTCGGCGGTGTAGAGGGTGTGGGTCTCCACGCCGGCGTCGAGCAGCAGGAGGTCGCCGGAGCGTACGTCGCCGTCGTTGCGCACCCAGTGCAGGGTCGTGGCGTGCGGTCCCGCCGCGCAGATCGAGCCGTAACCGATGTCGTTGCCCTCGACGCGGGCACGCAGGAAGAAGGTGCCCTCGATGTAGCGCTCGCTGGTCGCCTCGGCCTTGTCGAGGATCTTCACGACGTCCTCGAAGCCCCGGACGGTGGAGTCGACGGCCTTCTGCAGCTCGCCGATCTCGAACGCGTCCTTCACGGCGCGTGCCTCGGAGAGGTGGACGCGCAGTTCCTCGTCGCGCTCGGCGGTGACCTTGTCGGTCAGCGCGGCCTCGATGGAGGCATCGTGGCCGCGTACGTTACGGACCGGGCCCGCGGCGTCCTTGAGGGCGGCGGCCAGCTCGCGTACGTCCTTGGCCGGGATGCCCAGCAGCTGCTCGGCCTCGGTGAGCGAGTGCCGACGGCCCACCCACAACTCGCCCTGGCCGTCGAGCCAGAACTCGCCGTTCTCCCGGTTGGAGCGCGGCAGCAGATAGACCGTCTCCGTGTGTCCGTCGCTCTTCGGCTCCAGTACGAGGACGCCGTCCTGGGTCTGGTCGCCGGTGAGGTACGCGTACTCGGTGGAGGCGCGGAAGGCGTACTCGGTGTCGTTCGACCGGGTCTTGAGATTGCCCGCGGCGATCACCAGACGCTCGCCCGGGAAGCGCGCGGAGAGTGCGGCGCGTCGGGCGGCGGTGTGGGTGGCCTGCGCGATCGGCTCCAGGCCGTGCAGTTCGGTGTCGGCCCAGCCGGACTTCATGCTCTCCGCGAGCTCGTCGGACACGCCCGGATACAGGCCGTTCTTCCTCTGCTTGATCGGCTCTTCTTCGGTTTCCGGGGTTTCCGGGTTGAGCTCCTCAGCCACGTCTTCTCCTCGATACGACACTGGACCGTCGTTCCATCGTATGTGCGACGGGAGGGGCGTCCTGGGCCTCTGTGAGGAATCAGTCAAAGCGGGCGGTGTCAGGAACCAGCCAAAGCGGGCGGTGTGCGGCATGGCGTCCGCGATCGGCCCACCCGGGGCCAGGAGGCCACCCGAGCCGGGGCAGTGTGCGCGGGTACCGGAATCGTGGCATCGGTTCCAGCCACTTTCGGGATGTTCGAAGCGCTCACGCAAGCCTGGCGGTCGATCGGAGTTTTCCGGTCGATACCGTCGCAAAAAGCCGCGTCATTCTCCTCAGTTATCCACTTACCCACATTTACATGCAGAGATGGTGTGATGCCCCGTATCGTCCCGAGCGAACGACCGCTGTCTGTGAGACGGTTGACGTGGCTCAAAAAAGAACCCCCCGGTCGGGTTTTGCGATCGACTGAGGGCGCTCAACAGGGGATCCTCCAGGGCCGATTTCCCACCTCTGGTCCGGGCGGAGCGTCATTCCGAACGTGATGGGTACGTGAACGGTGACGGACAGGGGCAGCTGGACCGCCCTGGAACCTGGCGGCAGGCCCAGGCGTCCTAACCGGCGCGGGCCATGTCCCATCCCCCGGAGTGGCGAGAGAAGTACAGCGGGACAGCGAGTGCCACGCGCACGCCGGCCCTCGCCACGCGTTCCATGAAGACAGACCGTGCTCGGCTCAGGGACGGCTTCAGGCGTCGCGGGCCGACAGGGTCTGTCCGTGCCACCAGCAAGGCAGGTGGCCGCGCAGCGTCGAATGTACGCACGGTGAATTACGCACGCTCATGCACGCACATGTACACGCACGCCTACGCATGGTGTCTGTGTCATGTGGACCTCGGCGTTCAACGGAAAGGAACGAGCGCTCATGCGCGAGATCCTCGGAATGCGACGAAGGCTCCGGTTCCGGCGCAAGAGGAGCCCTGCCCAGCTCGGTGCGGCGCTCACCTGCGCCACCGCGTGGAGATGGCCCGTACTTCCGGGCGCCGGACTCAAGGCGGCCGACGGACGCGGGACCCGCACAGCCGACGGACGCGGGACCCGCACAAACGCCTGCACCTGCCCGGACCCCGAATGCGTCGTTCCCGGCGCGCATCCCTTCGATCCGGGCCTGCTGGCGGCGACCACCGACGAGCGCATGGTGCGCTGGTGGTGGACCAACCGCCCGACCGCCCCGATCATCCTCGCCACCGGCGACAGCGCGCCGTGCGCGGTGAGTCTGCCGGCCGTCGCCGGCGCTCGGGCGCTGGCGGAGCTGGACCGGATGGGTATGCGGCTCGGCCCGGTCGTCGCGACGCCCACGCGCTGGTCGCTGCTGGTGGCTCCGTACACGCTCGAACAACTCGGCGAGCTGCTGTACAGCAAGGACTGTGTGCCCAGTTCGCTCCGCTTTCACGGCGAGGGTGGCTATCTGGCCCTGCCGCCGTCCGAGGCGGCCGGCGGACAGGTCCGCTGGGAGCGTGCCCCCCTGCCCGGCTCGGCGGCTCCCTGGCTGCCGGACGTGGAGGCGGTCGTGGACGCGCTCGTCGAGGCGAGCACCAGCATGCCGGGCGGCGGCAGCAGGCTCGCCTACTGAACTGCTCGGCACGGCCCGTGCCCCGGTCCGGCTCGCTCCGGACCGGGGCACGGGCCGTGCGCGGTCGAGCCGGGGCACGTGCCCCGCTGCCCCGCCGGGTGCCCGTCGTCCCGTACGGTCCTGGCGCGCCGTCCAGCCACCGCCACTCGTGCACGGGTCGCCGTTACCGTCACTCGCACGGGTGGGACGTGAGCGGAGTGGTCCGGGAATTGGGCGCACGGCGCCCAGGAGCGCCCCATCGCGTCGATATCTTCGGCCCGCCGTCAGCGATTTCCGGCGGCGAGAGGTGGACCCGCCATGAAACTCCGCCTGATCGGGCTCGCGGCCGTCGTGGTGTTCACCGCGCTGCTTCCGCCGACCGCTTGCGCCGGACCCGCCGCCCCGGCGGCGGTCACCGCGGACGGGACGGCGGGGGCGCGCGACACCTGGACGCGTACGTACTACCGCAACGTGATGGGCAGTGAACTGCTCGCCGTACTGGGCCTGATGGGCCCCGGCGGCCGCAGCGTACAGACGCATTGCGCGGCCGAGGCCAAAGATGAACCGGCCACCTGTGAAAGTCCGCACGAGCCGTCTCGGGGAGAACCTGCGGAATATACGGCGATGGCGGAGTTCGCGCCGACTTCGTCGCCGGCCCCCACGGGTGGCGGGGCGGACGGCGGGAACAGCACGGACATCGAGCCGCTGCTGCTGCGATCGGGGAGTAACTCTCAAGACCCGCCGGTCCGTTGACCTGTCAGGACCGTCCGGAAATGGAGACGCCCGATCGCTGGCGACGGGGGATGCACCAGCGACCGGGCTTCCAGAACGGTAACAAGAGATCGGCAGTTAGCAAATTCGATCCGGCGTATTTGGACAGCGAATTACCTGCCGATAGAGGAAGGTGTGACAGGCATCACCGAATTGCGCGCTGTCACGGTGAACCAACCTTGTCAGCTGAGCGTTACCTGGCGGTTGGTGAGCCCGCCACGAGCCCGGCGCTCGTCGCCTGTCAGCGGCTCGTCCACGGCGAGCGCGGCCGCCAGCCGCTCCGCGAACTCCGCCGCCGGCTTCTCGCACTCCTCCGCGCCCATCGCGCTCGGCAGGTCCCACACCGGCACGGTCAGACCGTGTGCCCGGAAGGAACCGACCAGCCGCGTGCCTTCGCCGAGACTCGACGTGCCCGCGGCGTGCAGCCGGGCCAGCGCGTCGAGCAGCTTCTCCTCCGGGTACGGCATCACCCAGCGCAGGTGGTTCTTCTCCGGCGTCTCGCACCAGTAGGCGGCGTCCGTACCCGAGAGCAGCGTGGTCGGGATCGCGGCGGCGTTGGCGCGCTCCAGGGAAGCGGTCACCTCGGGCGTGGCGTTCTCCGCGTCCGGCACCCAGAACTCGAATCCGGGGTGCACGACCGGCGTGAAGCCGGCCTCGGCGTCGAGCAGGTCCTGCAGGCGGGGACCGTCGGCGGGCACCCGCTGGGCCGCGACCGGATTGCCGGGCTCGGCGGCCAGCGCGCGCAGAAGCGTGTCGGCGAGATCGCGGCTCAGGTCACCCGATGAGGTGTCGTTCTGCAGGGCGAGGAGTACGGAGCCGTCCTCACGCCGCAGCGCCGGCCACGCCATCGGCAGCACGGTCGCGAGCGTTACGGAGGGTACGCCCTCGGGCAGTCCGTCCTTGAGGGTCAGCTCGGCGGTCGCGGCGGGCACCAGCTCGCGCAGCGCGACCCAGTCGCACTCACCGGCCAGGCCCTCGAAGGGGCGCTGGACCAGCTCGGTCACGGCGTGCGCGGCCTCCCGGCCATGACAGGCCTTGTAGCGGCGGCCCGAGCCGCACGGGCAGGGCTCGCGGGCCCCCACCACCGGAATCGGTCCGTCCTTGGGCTGTGCCTTCGCGGCCTTCGTCTGGGGGCGCTTCTTGGCCATGTTGGCTTTCTCCCGATAGCGGCGGTGCGGTGTCGGCGCGAGCCTAGCGCCTTGCCCGGGGGATCCCTGCGGGTCGTGGACACCGTGCGGCGCACCGCGCCGGGCGTCGGCGCATGCCATGCGCCGACCGGTACCACTTCGGGCGCGCTGTACGCGCCCGCGCGTCACGGACCTCTCCGCTCTCCCCCGTCGTGCGTGGTGCCCGCTGTACCGGCCGTGCCCGCTGGGTTCACCCGAAGGGCCGGGGCCTCAGCCCATGTCGTCGAGGGCGTCCGAGAAGCCCAGCCCGTCCAGCCCGTCCAATCCGTCCAGGCTCTCCAGTCCGTGCGGCCCGCCGAACCCCATCCCCGGGCCTGTGACGCGCGTAGCGAAATCCTCGCCGCGGTGTCCTTCGGCGACGAGCGCCCAGACCGTGACCTCTCCGGTCGCGCTGTCCCGTACGCCCCACTCCTGGGCCAGGGCGGTGATGATGTTGAGCCCGCGGCCGCCGCGCGCGGTGACCGAGGGCGTGGCGGGGATGGGCCTCGTCGGGCCGCCACCGTCCGTCACCTCCACGGTCAGCCTGCCCGCCTTGTCCACGACCCAGGCCGCGCGCACGTCACCGTCGCCGATCTCCGTACATCCCAGCGGCCTGCCGTGCCGGCAGGCATTGCTGAGCAGCTCGGAAAGGATCAGTACCGCGTCGTCGACCACCGTGTCCGACACCCCGCTGCGGCTCAACTGCTCCCGCATCCGGTGTCGCGCTCTCCCCACGCCCGCAGGCCCATGGGGAACGGCCATGCACGACGACGTGGGCACCTCCTGTGCCACCACAAACGTCACCCCCAAGACCTCCTTCGCCCCACGCCAGGTGTGAATGCCCCATTGGCCTGGACCGGAAACCGGCCACGGGAGGACCATTGGCGCACTCGTCACACTCGAACACCGAACGAACGCGCCGGAGCACTCCTCGTCGCGCTCCGTGGCGCGCGTATCACCTTCCGTATGAGGGGGATGCTTTCGTCGTCGTGGGGCGGATGCGGAGTCGGGTGATGTCAGGAAAGGCGGCCCAGTTGTGACAGGACTTGTTTGGGACGATTGGTGATGATCGCCTCCACTCCGAGGCGGACGCAGAGATCGACGTCTTCCGGCTCATTCACCGTCCAGACGTGGACGCGGTGTCCCGCTCTGTGCAGTCGGGCGATGTAGCCGGGGTGATTGCGCACGATCCGCATCCCGGGACCCGCGATCCGCGCACCGGCCGGCAGTCGGCCGTCGCGCAGCCGGGGCGAGACGAACTGCATCAGGTAGACGATCGGCAGCTGGGGCGCGGCGTACGCGATCCGGTGCAGCGAACGAGCCGAGAAGCTCATGATCCGGACGGCCGACTCACCCGGCGCCGGGTCGTCCAGGCCGAAGCGCCGCAGCAACTGGAGCAGCCGCTCCTCCACCTGGCCGGCCCAGCGGGTGGGGTGCTTGGTCTCGATGGCCAGCTGGATCGGCCGGCCGGCGTCCGCGACCAGTTCGAGCAGGCGTTCCAATGTCAGTACGGACGTGCAGTCGCGGTCCCCCCAGTCCGGGCTCTCCTCGCTGTCCTTCCAGGACCCGAAGTCGAGTGCCGCGAGATCGGCGAGTTCGAGGGCGGAGACGGCCCCGCGCCCGTTGGAGGTGCGGTTCACCCGACGGTCATGGACGAGGACGAGATGGCCGTCGGCGGTGAGCCGCACATCGCACTCCAGTGCGTCGGCGCCGTCCTCGATGGCTTTCGTGTACGCGGCCAGGGTGTGCTCGGGTGCGTCCTCCGAGGCTCCGCGGTGAGCGACCACCTGGATGCTGTGCTGTCGTGCTTGAGTCACCGCGTCATGGTGCCATCGTGACGGGGCAGGCGGGGAATGGGACAGGGGTTCTGCCCTGCTGGTTCCGGGTGCAATCGTTTTGTCCGGAATAAAGGATGGCGGGACAATGCACAGGTCCTGCTTACAGTGGCCTGACGTGCTGTGGGAAAAGCTGACCGCAGACACTTGCACAGCGGAACTCTTGCCGAAGACTGATGTGGACCCGAGGAGAACGAGCTGTGAGCACCGAGAACGAGGGCACCGCGGTCCCCGCCGCCCCGTCCGTACCTCCCGTGCCGGATGCCGCTCCTGAGGGCACACCCGCCGCGGAGCAGGCGGGGCACTCCCCGGCGCCGGAGTACACCCCCGAGTCCGGGCACACCCCCGAGCCCGGGCACACCCCCGAGTCCGGGCACACCCCCGAGGCCGAGCACACCCCCGAGCCCGGGCACACCCCCGAGCCCGGGCACACCCCCGAGCAGGGCCACACCCCCGCACCGGGCGCGGCCCCCGCACCGGCGAGCGCGGCCGACGCCGGGTGGCCGCCGCCCCCGCCCACGCTCCCCTCCTACGGAGGCGGCGGAAACGGCCCGGCCTGGGGCGCACCGGTCCCCGGGAACGGCCCTCAGCCGCCGCGCAAGCGCCCCGGCGGTCTGATCGCCGCAGTGATCGTCGCCGCCCTGGTCGCGGGCGGCATCGGCGGCGGGATCGGCTACTGGGCCGCCGAGAGCAACGACGGCTCGATCGGTTCCACGACCGTCTCCGCGGCGGACGCGCCGAAGGACGTCAAGCGCGACGCCGGTACGGTCGCCTCGGTGGCGGCCAAGTCACTGCCGAGCGTCGTCACCATCGAGGCGCAGGGCGGTGACGGAGAGGGCGGTACGGGCACCGGCTTCGTCTACGACAAGCAGGGCCACATCCTCACCAACAACCACGTGGTGGCCTCGGCGGCCAACGGCGGCGATCTCACCGCGACCTTCTCGAACGGCAAGAAGTACGCCGCCGAGGTCGTCGGCCGGGCCCAGGGCTACGACGTCGCCGTGGTGAAGCTGAAGAACGCGCCGTCCGGCCTGACCCCGCTGCCCCTCGCCAACTCGGAGCAGGTCGCGGTCGGCGACCCGACGATCGCGATCGGTGCCCCCTTCGGCCTGTCCAACACCGTCACCACGGGCATCATCAGCGCCAAGAACCGCCCGGTGGCCTCCGGGGACGGCTCCGGCGCCAGCAACTCGTACATGAGCGCCCTGCAGACCGACGCCTCCATCAACCCCGGCAACTCGGGCGGCCCGCTGCTCGACTCCCGTGGCGCGGTCATCGGCATCAACTCGGCCATCCAGTCGGCCGGCAGCGGCGGCATGGGCCAGTCCCAGGCGGGCTCCATCGGCCTCGGCTTCGCCATCCCGATCAACCAGGCGAAGAACGTCGCCGAGCAGCTCATCAAGACCGGCCAGCCGGTCTACCCGCTGATCGGCGCCACGGTCACGATGGCCGAAGGCGGCGAGGGCGCCACGATCTCCCCCCAGGGAGAAGGCGGCGCCCCGGCGGTCACCGCGAACGGCCCGGCCGCGAAGGCGGGCCTCAAAGCGGGCGACATCATCACCAAGTTCAACGACACCCCGATCGACAGCGGCCCGACCCTGATCAGCGAGATCTGGACCCACAAGCCGGGCGACAAGGTGACGCTCACCTACAAGCGTGACGGCAAGGAGTCCACGGTCCAAGTCACCCTGGGCGAACGCAAGGGCGAGAGCTGACCGGCTAGGCTGTCCCTCGCGTCATCCGGCGAGCCCCGATGACGCGAGGTGGGTTGCCCGAGCGGCCTAAGGGAACGGTCTTGAAAACCGTCGTGGCAGCGATGTCACCGTGGGTTCAAATCCCACACCCACCGCACGCAGGTCAGCGTAGGTGCTGGTCAGAAGGGGTGCCCCTCATTGAGGGGTACCCCTTCTGCGTCCGGGTCGTCTCACCCCGTCTCGCCGGTTTCCCAGTGTTGACCAGGGCGTACGGCCAACCTGTGGCCAGGATCCGGCAGGGTCAGGGCGCCGATTGTTCGTCCTCCGCCTGGTCGGCAAAGCCCTGGTCGATCAGGTCGTTCATCCGCTCCTCCTCGCCGTCCAACACCTTTGCGTAGTACCGCTGGAGGACAGCGATGCTCTGCCCCGCCCGGCGCGCAGTCTCGGCGAGGCTCACGCCAGAACGCAGCCAGAAGGACACACAGGCGTGCCGCAGGTCGTACGGGATGAACGCGAGCGGCGAGGCGACCTGAGCGGGCGTGAGAGCGATCCGCCGTGCCTCTTTCCAGACGACTCCGTATTCCTGAGACCGGATGGGTCCACCACGAACAGCGCTGAACAGGCGGCCGTCGGAGCCTGCGCCGAACTGCTCGATGTGTTCGCGCAGCAACGCGACGAGAACGGGCGGGATCGGTACACGGCGTACGGTCCGGCGGGCACGGTGCTTGAGTCCCCGCTCCTCGTACGGCTTTCCATCGTTGGTCCATCCTGAACCGACCTGTGGCCGCGCCCCGGAGAGGTCCACGCGGCCCCACCCGGCCGCGGGAAGCGTGCACTGAGGTTCCCCCGGTGTGCGGGAGGTGCTGATCAGCTGGTCAGGGCGGGTTGACGGGTATTCAGGTTCGCTGGTTCGGCCGTCGCCTGGTCGGCGTAGTGCTTTTCCTCGAACTCGATGGGGCTGAGGTAGCCGAGCCGTTTCTGGATGCGCCGGCTGTTGTAGAAGCCGTCGATGTACTCGAAGAGCGTCAGATTCGCCTCGGCCCTCGTGGCGAAGACGCGCCCGCGGACGCACTCGGCCTTGATCAGCATCCACAGATTCTCGGCGAGAGCGTTATCGTACGAGTCCCCGATTGACCCCATGGAAGCTTCAACTCCAGCCCGCACCAGCCGCGTTGTGAGCTTCACGGACGTGTATTGACAGCCGTGGTCTGCGTGATGAATCAGCCGGCCAGGCTCGACCTCCCGGCTGGCCAGCGCGTATTCCAGGCAGGACAGGACCAGATCCGCGTCTGCGCGGGTGGAAGTTTCCCAGGCCACCACGCGCCGGGAGAACGCGTCGCGGATCGCGGAGAGCCACAGTGGCCCCTCACCGGTGGCAATCATCGTGAGGTCGGTGACCCACAGCCGGTTGGGCGCGGGCGCGGTGAAGTCCCGATTCACCAGGTCCGGGGCCAGAGTGGCCTTCGGATCCCGGCGCGTGGAGCCGCTGCGGCGCGGGCTGATCCCGGCGAGGTCGGCCTCGCGCATCAACCGCTCGACCCGTTTGCGGCCCACGTGGAGGCCCTCGCGTTTGAGGACGGCGTGCACGCGCGGCGAGCCGTAGATACCGCCGGACTCGGTGTGGATCTCCCGGATCTGTTCGGTGAGTTCGGCGTCCCGGCGGAGCCGTTCACACGGCTCCTTCGCCGCGTGGCGCCAGCGGTAGAAGGTGGAGGAGGCGATGTGCAGTTCCCGGAGGGTGGGCTCGACCTCCAGGTGCGGATGCTCGGTGAAGAGCGCCGTCACCTGGGCCGGGTCGGGTCGAGCTGCGCGGCGAAAAAAGCGGAGGCCGTCCGCAGGATCTCGTTAGCCCGCTTGAGCTGGGCGTTCTCCTTGCGCAGGGCCGCGAGCTCCTCGCGTTCGACACTGGTCGGCCGGTCATCACGCTCACCAGCATCGGCCTCGGCCTGAGGTTCCCCCGAGATGCGGAAGATGGTGACAGAGGGTCAGATGGTTCTCATGAGAGGAACATCGACCATGGCTGCCCCCAGGAAATACTCGCTGGAGTTGCGTG
>NZ_JBITDJ010000039.1:0-13611 GCF_044454085.1 Streptomyces sp. NPDC051569 | reverse complement strand
AAGGACCTCGACAATCCTCATTCTTGCTGGTCAGAGGCACTTTTCGCTTACCTGACCACCCATCGGACGCCCCGCTTCATGAAAGCGCGAGGTTAAGCAGCGGTTCCGAACTGGGACTTGGACATCCGACGTGGCGGGCGGGCCTTGAGACGGACCGTGGGGGCAGCCGTCTCGGGCTGCTGCCGACCGCGGGGCTTCCGGGTCGGCGCCAGAACGACGCCAGGGCGCTGGGACGTCTGGGCCGGACGTTCTTCGTGCATGCGGATGATCTCGGCAAGGTGCTCGTCCGAGAAGCGGTAGGCGCGGCCGACGCGGGTGAACGGGATGAGCCGTCGGCGGGCACGGTCCTTGACCCACCAGGCAGAGCAACCGAGTACGGCGGCGACTTCCTCGGGGACATAGAGGCGCGGCAGCGCGGCCTCGGCATGCGGAGTCGGTGCGGAGGCAGGGGTTATCGCGGGTTGGCGCAAGGGATGGGTCCTCTTCTGGCAGGCGTGTGGCACGGCAATGCCGCCTGCCGGTCGATCGCTGGGATGGGAGTGAGCTGCCCGTGCTGGGGGTTTGCGAGTCCAGGACGGGAGTGAGAGCCGGAGGCTATGCCTCGCCGGCAGGATCGGCGTCGCCGCCGCCCGGCGGAGGTCCGTGCATCTTCAGCATGGTCTTACTGGCCTCCTCCGCCATGGCGTTGGAGACCATGACGTCGGCTTCCTCGCGCACGTCGGGGTGTTCGGCGAGGTAGGCGTCGAGGGCATCGCGTGCCTCGGTGAAGGCCATGTTGGCGCGCTGGGTCGCGCGGAACGCGTCGAGGACTTCGTCGATAAGCTCCATGGCACGGGCCTTGGCTGCCAGTTGCGGGGGGCCGACGAGGTTGCGCAGGTCGAGGCCGAAGACCTCGGCAAAGCCGATGGTCTCGTCGAGGTTAATGCGGCGCTTGCCGTTTTCGATCCGCCAGACCGCGGACGGGTTCATCTCGAAGCCGGCCTCGTTCATGCGGTCGGACAGGGCGTTGGTGCTCCAGCCGCGCGCCTCGCGTTCCAGCTTGATGCGCACCGCGACGTTGCCCTCGCCACTGAGTAGAACACCCTGCGGCGGGTCTTCATCCGTCATAGCCACCTCCTTCCGTTCGTAGCAGCGCCCTGCCATTTGCAAGGACCCCATAACAGTAACATGCTTACTGCGAGATGCAGAACACTTCTGCGATCTGCAATTCATGTGGCATAGTGGTGGCACCCACCCCGCCAACCTCAGGGAGTCCCGCACGCCCGCACGAGACATGAAAGAAGCCCCCGGCAATGCCGGGGGCTCAAGCGCAAACCTCTCAACCGCCATCCCTAGCGATCAACCTGCGGAGACCGGGATTGCCGTCCCATACGGCCCGCAAGCAGAGGAGCTGATGCCCAGTATGACCGATCCCCAGCCGAGTACGCCATCCCTTCCCGATGACACCGCCGCCCCGTCATGGCCTCCGGTTGCCGTACCGGGCCAACCGGCCGAGTCCACCGCGCCTCCTGCGGACGAGGACCTCGGCGACGCCTCCAAGGCTGTGCCCGCGTCCGAGGGCCCGCAGATTCTGGAGGATTTGCGGGCGCAGATCAAGCGGTACGTGGCGATGTCGAGCGAGGAGGCCGTGACGGCCGTGACGTTGTGGGTGGCGGCGACGCATCTGCAGGGGGCGTGGCAGCACGCGCCGCGGTTGGCGATCGTCGCGCCGGAGAAGCGGTGCGGGAAGTCCAGGCTGCTGGACGTGGTGACCGAGACAGTCCACAAGCGCCTGATCACGGTGAACGCGAGTGCGGCGGCGATCTTCCGGTCGATCGACGGTGACGACCCGCCGACCCTGCTGGTCGACGAGGCGGACACCATGTTCTCCACCGGCAAGGCGGCGGAGAAGAACGAGGAGGTGCGCGGCCTGATCAACGCCGGGCATCAGCGTGGCCGGCCGACGCTGCGGGTGTCCGGGCCGGAGCATGACGTGCAGGAGTTCGCGACCTTCGCCATGGCGGCGCTGGCCGGGATCGGTGACCTGCCCGACACGATCATGGACCGGGCGGTGGTGATCCGGATGCGCCGTCGCGCGGCGAGCGAGAGGGTGGTGTCCTTCCGCACCGGCCGGGACACCCCGGCCCTGCACGCGATCCGCGAGCGCCTGCGCGCCTGGCTTCACCCGCTCCACGCGCAGGCGCTGGAGATGGAGCCGCCGATGCCGGTCGAGGACCGCGCGGCAGACACCTGGGAGCCCTTGGTCGCTGTCGCCGATCTCGCGGGAGGCAACTGGCCGGTGCGGGCCCCCTCCGCCTGCCGCTCCATGACCGACTACGAGACGGGCCAGAACCAGGAGGGCGATCTGCGCTCCCGCCTCCTGGTCGACATCCGCAGCGCCTTCATGGCCATCGGTGACCCTGCCCTGCTGAGCACCAGGCAGCTGCTGGAGGCGCTCAACGCGGACAAGGAGGGGCCGTGGGCGGAGTACAAGGGCAGTGACAAGGGCCTGACTCCGCGGCATCTGCAGCTGCTGTTGAAGCCCTACGGCATCAACGCGACCAACCGCCGTTTCCCCGGCGGCGCTCAGGCCAGGGGCTACGCGCGCACCCAGTTCCTCGACACCTGGGCCCGGTACTGCCCCGAGCCGGGGCCTGCCGCCGAGCCCGCCCCGGCGGCCGGCGAGCCGCTGCCCAACACCGCAGCCTGACCCGTCTCCACCCGCATCACCCGTCCCTGCGCAGGTCAGCCCAGGGACGGGTGAGCAGCCCGCGACGAGTCGTCCCGCAACTTCACGCCCACCCGTACCTGCTCTGAGCAGGCATGCGACGGGTGTTACGAGTCCCAGCACCCCACGGCGGCCACCCCACCCTGCCCCCTGCTGCACCATGGCCGCCGCCCCGAACCATCTGGAGCGCCTCCGCTTGTCCGCCCGCACCGCCGCCCTGCGCGGCACCGACCTGATCCGCCTCGGCATCGCCCTGCTCGCCGTGTTCGCCTTCGCCCTCTCCTACGACGCTCTACGGCAGATGGGCGTCGCCATCCACATCCGCGGCCTTCTGACCTACGCCTTCCCGCTCGTGATCGACGGGTTCATCGCCGTCGGCGTCGGCGCCCTGCTCATGCTGCGCACCGCGCCCTGGTACTCCCGGCTGTACGTGTGGCTGCTCGTCGGCGCGGCCACCGTGACGAGCATCTGGGCCAACGCCACCCACGCCGTCCGCCTCAACCAGCAGGCCCACCACGGCAACGGACTGCGCCTCGACGACCTCACCGTCGGCGGCCTGTCCGCCATCGCCCCGCTCGCCCTGGCCGGCGCGGTCCACCTCTACATCGTCGTCCACCACCACCCCGCGCCCGAACCGCACGACCCCCAAGCCACCGACAGCTCCGAGGCCCCCGCCCCTCCGCGCGCCGACCTGGAACGGGTCACGTCCGGCGTCCCCGGCGGTGCGCACCTCGACGTGAGAAAGCCAACTGGCACCGAGGTGGCTGACCACGCGGACGACGTGGCTCCCGCGACGGGTCTTGTGGCTCGCTCCGCCGAGCCACAACAGCCCGAGCCGGACGATGTCGATCCCGAACGGCTCGCCCTCGCCCGCAGCGCACCCCTCGGACGCCAAGGCCGAGCCTCCCGACGCCACATCGAGGACACCTTCCGAGACGGCGGGCTCACCATCGGCCGCAAGGAAGCAGACGGGTTGAAGGACCTAGTCCAGGCCGAGCTGGACGACGCCGAGCAGCGGGCTGACCGCGCGGTCAGCGCCGACGCCGTCTGAGCCTCACTTCCCCGTGTTCCTCGCGAACAGCAACGCGAGGGCACGGTGCACGCAGCCGACTCCCTTCACCAGCACGTTCGGAGACCCACTCATGCACGAGCAGCACCACCAACTCCCCACCACACAGCAGCAGATGACCAACCACCTGAACAGCGGAGCAAGGTATCCCGCTGGACCGTCCACAGGCCGGTCCAGCGGGGAAGCCTCCGCCCCGGGGGTGGCG
The DNA here is from genome assembly GCF_044454085.1 of Streptomyces sp. NPDC051569. Classification (NCBI taxonomy): domain Bacteria; kingdom Bacillati; phylum Actinomycetota; class Actinomycetes; order Kitasatosporales; family Streptomycetaceae; genus Streptomyces; species Streptomyces sp. NPDC051569. The sequence continues at coordinate 9,630 of NZ_JBITDJ010000039.1, read as the reverse complement.
GAGGCAGGCGGGCACCAGGGGGTGCCCGAGGAGAATCAGCCTGCCGACGTCGAAACCGTCGCTGCTGTGCCACTGCCGCGTGCCGCCGAAGAAGCCGCCCTGCACCGCATCGCGCGACGACGTAAGCCTGACCCAAGCGGCCGGCGTGAGGAACGAGTCGACGTCCGCTACAGCGCCGAGGAGAGGACCGCCATCCTCGCCAAGGCCACGTCGCTGAACCTCAGCGGCGCCCACTACGTCGCCGTCGTCACACTGGCCCACGTCGAAGGTGACCTCACCGTGGCCGGTCAACGCACCCAACTCGACGACTACATAGACGAGATCAACGCCCTGCGCCGCGAGGCAGGCCAGGCCGGCAACAACATCAACCAGATCGCCAAGAAGCTCAACGGCGGCGGGCATCCACAGCCTGTGGACACCGCCCTGCTCGCCCAGGCCGCACAGACCTGGACCGCCATCGGCGCCGCCGTCGAGCAGATCGCACGAGCAGCCAACCAAGCCGTCCGCCACAAGGCGGCCTGATGATCGCGAAGATCAAGAACGGCCAGAGTACGGCCGGCCTCATCCACTACCTCTTCGACACCCGCAAGAGAGGCCACACCGACCCGCACCTGGTCGCCGCCTGGGACAGCTTCGCCCCTGACCCCGGCCGCGCCAATGACGCGGACGTTACGAGGCGGCGCCTGGTGGCGGACCTCGATCTGCACGTCAAGCAGGCCGACAGGCTTGGCCGATCGCCCGAGAAGCACGTGTGGCACTGCTCGGTCCGCGCCGCCGAGACCGACCGCATCCTGAGCGACGAGGAGTGGGCGGACATCGCGCGCCGTGTCGTCGCCGCCACCGGCATCGCCCCCGACGGTGATCCGGACGGCTGCCGCTGGGTCGCCGTCCGCCACGCTCCCGACCACATCCACATCGCCGCCACCAAAGTCCGCGCCGACCTGCGCACCGCACGCCACTGGAACGACTACCTCACCGCCGACCGCGAACTCGCCACCATCGAGAAGGAATACGACCTCTACCAGGTCGTACGCGGCGACCGCACCGCAGCCAAACGACCCACCCGCGCCGAACAGGAGAAAGCCAAACGCGCCAGCCAGACCCGCACCGCCCGCGATCGCCTGCGCACCACGATCCGTACCGCCGTGGCCGCCGCCACCAGCACCGAGGACTTCATCAGCCTCCTCCAGCACACCGACCACGTCATGGTCGACATCAAGCACTTCCCGTCCGGCGACGTACGCGGCTACACCGTCGCCCTCGAAGGCGACACCAACGCCCAGCAGGAACCGATCTGGTACTCCGGCTCCCAACTCGCCCCGGACCTGTCCCTCCCCAAGATCCGACAGCGCCTCGACGCCACCGAACCCCAGAACAGCCCCCGCACAACCAACCCATGGCACCAGGCCACCGCCACCGCAGAACGCATCCCCCACCGCCTCGAACACAGTGATGACACAGCAGCCCAGGCCCACCTGGCCGCCTTCGGCGAAGCCATCGACGCCCTGCCCCTCCTGGCACCGCAGGCCATCCGCCCCCAACTCCGACAGGCAGCCGAGGCATTCGAGCGCGCCACCCGCTCCCGTGTCCAGGCCGAGCACCAGCACGCCCGCGCTCTGCGCGGCGCCGTGCGGGCCATGGTCCGCGAACCCGCCCCGAGGGACGGCGCGCTGCTGGCGATGTTCCTCGACGCCGCAATCCTTGTCGTCATCGCCTCCGCCCGCTGGCACCAGCGACGTCACCACGACCAGCAGGTGGTGGCAGCCCACCAGACCCTGATCCACCTGCAAGCCGCTTACGAGCAGACGGCCGCCGCGCCGCTGACCGCGCTCGCCCAACGCCGGCCACCCCAACAAGTCGTGGAGCGGCACACCCTCCTCATCCGACAGACCATGCCGGCCCATGCGACACAGGTAATCGACGACCCGTCCTTCGACGCACTCACAGCCGTGCTCGCGACCGCCGAAAAGGCGGGACACGATCCGGAGCAGCTGCTCCAGCAGGCCACCGACGAGCGGGCACTCGACGATGCCCGAAGCCCCGCACGCGTTCTGACCTGGCGCGTCGAGCGGCTCAGCGCCAGGCCGGTTACAAGTGACCGTGCACGTGTGGCACGGATGCGGAGTGCGGCACGGTGGCAGGGCACGCCGGTCCGACCGACAGCGACTGCGCCGGCCTCCCAGTCGCCGTCTCCGCAGGCACGACGTCGTTGATCACACCCGTCCGTATCCGAAGCGGTGTCAGGCCGCGCACCCCAGCGCATCGTGGGCGAACGCGAGAGCCCGGAACCGGGCTCCCACAGCGTCGGGCCCGCGGGAGGCCAGCGCCCGCAGAGCACTGACCTGTCGCCCCGAGGCCCACAGCCCAGTGGCCGGGGAAAGAAACGGGACAACGGCAACGCCCAGCTCGGTGAAGGGGGCGTGATCCAGGTAGGTCATGCCACCGGTGCCGCACAGGTACGCGCGTGCACCGGTGGCGTCGGCCAGGTCGGCCAGCCGCTCGGACCGGCCCGTGCGTGCCGTCAAGGTGCTGCTGGTGGAAATCTGCCCCCGCCAGCCGAGTAGTTCGAGCAGCGCGCGGGTGGAGGCGGTGGCGACTGTCGCGACCCTTCCTGTGTCGAACACGTTCCAGACCGGCTGAAGGGCGCGGTCAAGGGCGGGCCAGTGAGGGCTGGTCCCGTACTGCTGGCGCAGGATCGATGAGGCTCTGCGTCGGGCCGCGGCAGGGTCGGCGATCAGGGTGTCCCTGATGAGGGTGGCGCGCCCGGAGGGGCGGTAAGTGGGGATGGTCAGCCACCGGTTCGGGCCAAGGCCGTCGAGTGTGGCGATGCGGGCGCGATGCTGGTAATCGCGGCGGACGAACTGCACGTCGTCCAGGACGATCCAGTGGTCCGCCGCGAACAGCTTGGCCAGCGTGGTCAGCCGGGGCATGAAGTTGGGCTGGTGGATGGCGCACAGGCCGCCCGGGGAGGAGAGTTCAGGAAGCGATGAGGCGGCTGGTGAAGCCGGCATGGATGAGGGATTCGTACGCGGCATGCACGTCCTCCGGGATCTCCTGCTCGATGGCGAACCCGAGCTTCGGATACTCGATCACCCGCTGGAGGTCGCCGACGAGCATGTCCACCACGAGCTTCTCGTCGCCGATGGACTTGAGGTAGTCGTCGAACTCCAGCGTTTCCGAGGCGCACACCATCTCGGCCTCGGGCCACAGCTTGCGGGCGGTGGCGTACGACCGCCGTTCCATGTAGGGCTTGGAGACCAGCAGCACCTTCTTCGGGGTGATGCCGGCGTCGGCCAGGACCTCGCGGGCGAGGGTGATGTTCTGCCCGGTGTTCGCGGCGTGGGGCTCCAGCAGGATCGCGGAGGCGGGGACGTCGAGGTCGATGGCGTGCTCGCGGAAGTGGACCGCTTCGCCGCGTGGGAAGACCTTGGCGGTGGTCGGGCTGTTGCCGCCGGTGAAGACCAGCGTGGGGAAGAGACCCGCGTGGTACAGCTCGGCGGCGCGCGCGGCCACCCCCAGGTCGTGGCTGCCCAGGCCGATCGCCACGTCGACGGGGCGGGCCTGGTGGTGCATCTGGTGGTAGTCCCAGATCAACTTGGCCTGGTGCCACTGGTCTTCGGTGATGGCCTGCTGGTTGTCACTCACGCGTTCGTCTCCCTGATCACCGTCGGCGAGGCCCGGGGCGGCCCCTCACTGCTGGCCTTGACGCTCTCGATACTGCGCAGTTGGTGCACGAGGCCGTACTGCGCGGCCGTCCGAGCGGCCTGGCCGAGAACGCGTAGCCCATCATCGCGGGTCGCCGCGTCGGAGAGCAGGATGTGGCCGTGAGCGGTATCCAGTCGTACGCGTTGCATCGGTGAGTCGGTGCTCCCGCTGCTTCGGGCGATGTCGATGAAGTGCAGGGCTTGGGTGAGGTCGCCGACGCCCCGGCGGGCCAGGGCGAGCTTCTGATGGGCCACCGACCAGTCGTCGGGTTCGGTGAGGTCTTCGAATTCACGGGTCGCGGCCTGCATCACGCGGGTCGCGTAGTCGTGGTTGCCGTCCTTGCTGAGCGCGGTGCCCACCCACAGGCGGGCTCTGGCCCGGTCACGGCGAGAGAGCCGGTCGTCGACGGCGAGCGTCTCGTACGTACGAGCTGACGCCTCCAGGTCACCGGACATCTCCGCGACGACCGCGAGGGAAAGATCGAGCTGGGCGACGCGGCGGGGGATGTCGAGCTGGTTGAAGATCGAGCGTGCGCCCGCGTAGGAGTGGCGGGCGGACAGTGGTCCGAGCACGGCGCCCTGGTCACGCTTGAGGTCGCCGACTAGCGCCGTGGATCGGGCGTAGAGGTACAGGCCCTTGTCGTCGAGTTCGGCGGCCGTGAAACGGTTGAGCCATCGGCCCAGCAGGCTGTCGGCGAAGGTGAAGTTCTGCTGGGACAAGGCGACGACGGCACGGTCCAGGTCGTCGGTCCACGACTCGTACTCCCAGGCTCTGGGCCCGGCAGCCGTCACCCGGCGTCCGGCTGCCACCTGCCCGGGGCCGGCCATCTCCGACAGGAGCGTTTCGAAGCGCAGGTGCACGGAAGCATCGGCGCGGCCGAGTGCGGTGTCGAGAATGGCCTGGGTGTCAGGGCGGGGCTCGGTCGCGGACCGGAGCTTTTCCCACTTCGAGATGGTCGCGACGGCGAGACCGAGGCGCTCGGCGAAAGCCCGCACACTCAGGCGGAGGGCGAGCCGTAAAGCTCTGGCCTCCAGGCCGGTCCAGTGGTGCACGGTCGCCACGCGTCGCTCCCTTCCACCAGCCATGGAAGCAGAAGCCTCCAGCCCGTAGGGCGGAAGTAGAGCGCAAGTGGAACAGCCGGTGATTCCCTACACGTTGAGACACGGCGACGCTCAAGAGGTCACTCTTTCGCCGAGTCCCTTTGGACGGTCACGAGCATGGAACTCCTTACCGAGCACCGCCCGGTCAACGGGCCCGTCGTCTACGGCTTCCTGCGGCTGGTCGGGGTCTCCGTAGCCCGTCAGACGGCATTACAGGGGTCACTGACGGAGTACTGCCGGATCCATGAACTTCAGCTCTCCGGCGTCTTCAAGGACAGGCACGCGAAGACCGAACCGACCTCCACCGCGTTCACCGGTCTGCTGGACGCGCTGGCCCTTCCCGACGTCTACGGCGTCATCGCCCCCGCCTTGTCCCACCTGGGGCCGAAGCACCTCGCCGCCGAACGCACGCGCCGTATCGAGGCCACTGGCGCCCGCCTGCTGCTGGCCCGCCGTCCCCGCATCGGGCACGTCCACGTGCCTCGTCACCAGACCGCCCACCGCCGCTTCCCCGCACCACTTCTCCTCCTGAGCACGGAGTCATGAGGCACCCCATGCCCGAGTCACTTCAGCAGTTCTTCGACGCTCGACACCAGTCCGTACGCAAGGCAAGGGATTTCGCCACCCGGGCGCTGGACGGCTGGGGCCTGACGAGCCGCACCGAGGACATCCGTCTGTGCGTCTCCGAACTCGCCACGAACGCCGTCGTCCACGGCACCGCCCGCGGGCACGGCTTCCTCGTCCGGCTCGACATCGACGACAACTGCGTACGCCTGGAAGTGCACGACAGCCGTCGCCAGCAGCCTGTCGTACGCGAGCCGGCCGTCACAGACATCTCCGGCCGGGGCCTGACGTTGGCGGCCGCGCTCTCCGACGAATGGGGAGTGAAGGACCGTACCCCGCTCGGAAAGGTCATCTGGTCCTGCTTCAAGACCGCGGGCGACGCCGCACACCCGATCAGCCCTCCCGGCTCAGACCGCGACGACCGCCCTGTGGAGGTCCGATGACCGCACCCGGCACACCGGATCGGGCTGCGCCTGCCGCATCAAGCACGCGTCTCGTGGCCAGCCCGTTCCTCGCCCAGCACCTCCTTCTTCAGCCAGGCCGTGCGGTCGGTGTGCGCATTCCTGGGATCCGCTACGAGGAACTGCGCACCGCGAGCCACGAGGGAGACCCCCTGCTGGCCTGGCTTGCCGATGCCGCGCGGCAGGCGTGGGGCATCGAACTGCCTGACGGGCCGGTCGGCGATTTCGTCCTCGTCCGCGAGCGTTCGCCGTACGGGTACGCGAAGGCGTCCTGGGAGATCAACCTCGGCTGCGACTACGACTGCGAGTTCTGCTACCTCGGCGAGAAGCGCTTCGAGGGCCTGGACTGGACGGGCAAACAGCAACTCCTGCGGACGATGCGCGACGCGGGCGTGCTCTGGCTGCAGATCACTGGCGGCGAGGCACTGATCGACCGTGAGTTCGGCGCCGCCTACGAGTACGCCCACCAGCTCGGGATGATGGTGCAGGTCTCCTCGAACGGCTCCTCCCTACGCAAGCAGCCGATCCGCGACCTGTTCGCCCGCCGTCGGCCCTACCGGCTCACGCTCAGCGTGTACGGCGCGACTGCGGGTACGTACGACAAGGTCACTCGCAACCGCGGCGCGTTCGGCCGGTTCATCCAGGGCCTGGACGCCGCCGGTCAGGACCGGCTGCCGGTCCGGCTCAACGTGATCGTGTCGGACGACAACGTTCACGAACTCGACGCGATGGTCGCCCTGTGCGAGCGCTACGGCTTCCCGCACCAGGTCTTCACGAACATGTCGCCGACGATCGACGGCGAGGCGAACCCGCTGGCGACACAAGCCGAGGGCCACATCAAGGCCCGGAGCATCTTCACCGGCTGCAATGCCGGCCGGACGTTCTTCCACGTCAACCCGCACGGCATCGCGTCCGTCTGCAAGGTCGGCCGCGACCCGAGCGTGAACCTCGTCACCGAGGGCGTCGACGCCCTTTCTCGACTCGGCGCCATCGCCGAGTCCCTACAGCTCCGCACCGGTGGATGCTCCGGCTGCACGAAGGTCGGCACCTGCCGTACCTGCCGGCCGCTGGCCAAGCTCTACCAGGAGGCGGGGGACCGACGAGAGCTCTACTGCCAACACGGAGGCTACGGATCATGACCCCACCCACCACAACCCTCACCCCGCCGCGCGAACCGGTGGTGCTCACCATCGGCCGGCGCCCCACCGACGGAGCCGTCGGCACCCTGCCCGTGCCCCTGCCAGCCGCAGCCATCCGCGACGACGAGGTCCAGATCGTCGCCGACCTGGATGAGGTGGCCGAAGGCGCCGAGTGCAGCTGCTCGGCCGGCGACGACCAGCCGTACTAGATACACCGCAGGCGGGCGCCGCACCGCTCGCGTACGCACCCCATGAGTGCCGCCCCGGTCATACCCTGGCCGGGGCGGCACTCCCTTGTCTCCGAGCCCCATGAGGAACCGCGCGTGTCCATGTCTCGCATTCCCTTCGATCAGCTCCCCGCCGACGTCCGCCAAGCTGTCACCGACAAGACCGGCGCCGTGCGTCAGGCGGTGACCATGACCGGCGGCATGAACTCCGGTGTCGCCTCCGTCCTGGAGACCGAAAACGGCTGCGTCTTCGTGAAGGGCATCGCGAGTGATCATCCGCAGGTCGCAGCACAGCGCCGCGAGGCGGAGATCGCCCCCCACCTGCCCACGTCCTGTCCCCGCCTGTACTGGCACCTGGAAGTCGGTGGATGGAGCCTTCTCGGATACGAGGTCCTGAGCGGTCGCCACGCCGACTACAGGCCCGGCTCAGCCGACTTGGCGCTCGTAGAAGCCGCGCTCACCGAACTGCAACGGGTCACAGCTCCGGCCGACATCGAGATCAAGGACGCGGTGGACCGCTGGGCGGATTACGCTCCGCCCGGAACGCTCCAGCACTTCAGCGGCAACACCCTGCTGCACACCGACTTCGCACCGCACAACGTCCTGATCGCCGACGGGCGTGCCCGCCTCGTCGACTGGGCGTGGCCAACGCGCGGTGCGGCGTGGATCGATCCAGGCGCCCTGGCGCTGAGGCTCATGGACGCCGGCCACCCGGCGGAGGACGCGATCGTGTTCGCAGGCCGCTTCCCGTCATGGCGGAACACCGATCCGGAGGCACTGGCGGCATTCGGTTCCGCATCTGCGGCGCTGTGGCGGGAGATCGCCGAGGAGGATCCAACGCCGTGGAAGCAGCGGATGGCCAAGCGGGCCGCTGCGTTCAGGCTCGTACTCATCAGAGGGGCGTGGGCCCAGTAACAGCAGAGAGGGCGACGTTGGTCAGCGACAGACGCCCCGCTGCGAAAGACCGAGACGGGCGCCATCGCATGCTCCTATCTTCAGACTATGACCGTCACCGCACGGCGGGATCTCGTGAGCCCCGCGACCCGCAACGCCTTTCACTCTCTGGCCACGGACCTGACCATCCGCATCGTGGCCGAGCTGTGGGAGGACCACGGGTTCGCTCCCATCCCTCCAGATGAGCTGAAGTGCCAGGACTCGGGCCAGCGTCGAACCGAGTTCATGCTCTACGCGGAAGGTGTCGACTGGTCAGACTCGAGCCAGGTGCGGCGTGCGCTCCTGGTCTTCGAGGACTTCATTCGCGCGTACCGCGACCCGGGCGATCAGAGCACACCGAAGTGGTTGGACGACATCAGGGTGCGCCTGGAACGAGACGGCTTCGCTCTCGATCGGGAGGGCAGAATCTCTTGGTCCAACCCGCCGGTGCTGGTCCGTGACCTGAGCGGCCTGAGCGACGCCTCAGGCATCACAATCGAGCTGGAGCGTATCCGCAGAGAGCTCACCACAGATCCTCACGGTGCCATTGGCGCAGCCAAGCAGCTCATCGAGGCGACCGCGAAGACGGCTCTCAACGAACTCAGCATCGAGGTCGACAAGAACGCCGCACATCCCGCTCTGATCAGCACTGTCCAAAAGGCGCTGAAGCTTGATGCCGGCTCGGCGCCTGAAGGACCGGACGGCAGCAAGGCCGTGAAGAAGATCCTTTCGGGCTCGGTGAACATCGCCGTCGGGGTCGCCGAACTACGCAACCAGGGTTTCGGCAGCGGTCACGGCCAGGCGAGCGCACCGTCCGGGCTTGGAGTGCGCCACACCCGACTCACGGTCAACGCTGCCGTCACCTAGTGCGAGCTGATCCTCGACACCCTGTCGGACCCCACCGCGCCGTGGCGCAAGGCCAAGGTCTAAATCGCTCCATCCCCACAGACCTTGCAACTTGTTTCCGCAATGCAATTCGCAGGCTATTGATCCGAAACGCTTTGGGTTCAGGCTCGTTGATGGTGTGTGAGTGATCTGGTGGGGGATGCGCGGACTTGGTCGCCGGAGGCGCAGGAGGCTGTGCGGTTGCTGGCGGTGTCGGCGCTGGTGGAGGGCCGGGACCGGGTGGAGGTTGCCGCTCTGTTCAAGGTGTCGGTCAGAGCCGTGGACAAGTGGTGGGCGAGGTGGCGGGCCGGCGGCCGGGACGCGCTCCTGTCCCGCCCTCGGGGCCGGCGCGTGGGTGAGCATCAGGTTCTGTCCGAGGTCGAGCAGGCCGCCGTGCGGCAGGCTGTTCTCGATCACACGCCGTCCGGTCTGGGGCTTTCGGGCCAGCTGTGGACGCGGGGGCAGATAGGCCGGCTGATCTTCACGCTGTATGGAGTCCGCTTCACCGAGCCTGGGGTCGACAAGTACCTCAAGCGCTGGGGTCTGACCTTCCAGCGGCCGGACAAGCGGGCCGTCGAGCAGGATCCGGAAGCGGTCCGAACGTGGCACGAGGAGA
>NZ_JBITDJ010000038.1:0-20615 GCF_044454085.1 Streptomyces sp. NPDC051569 | reverse complement strand
CAAGGGTCAGATCTTCGTCAAGGGCGAGATCATCAAGACCGTCCCGGAGTCGAAGATCGTGGAGACCCTCATCGAAGAGGCGATGAAGATCGCCGGATCCATGGAGGTCGCAGGGGTGCCCTCGGGGGCTCCCGCCGTCACCGTGAGCTGAAAGTAGCGAGAGGGGGCCCGAGCGTGTCGATCTTGGAGAATATTCGGGGGCCGCGCGATCTCAAGGCGCTGACCGCCGGCGAACTCGACGAACTCGCCGAGGACATCAGACAGTTCCTGGTCCGAGCGGTGGCCAGAACCGGCGGACATCTCGGGCCCAATCTCGGGGTGGTGGAACTGACCATCGCCCTGCACCGGGCTTTCGATTCGCCGGTCGACCGCATTCTGTGGGACACCGGACATCAGAGTTACGTCCATAAACTCCTCACCGGCAGACAGGACTTCTCCAAACTGCGCGGCGAGGGCGGCCTCTCGGGCTATCCCTCCCGCGAGGAGTCCGAGCACGACGTCATCGAGAACTCGCACGCCTCCACCGTGCTGGGCTGGGCCGACGGACTGGCCAAGGCCCGTGACGTACGGGGCCGGGACGGCCATGTCGTCGCCGTTACCGGGGACGGGGCCCTCACCGGCGGCATGGCCTGGGAGGCGCTCAACAACATCGCGGCGGCCGGGGACCGTCCGCTGATCATCGTCGTCAACGACAACGAGCGGTCCTACGGCCCGACGACCGGCGGTCTCGCCCGCCACCTCGCCACGCTCCGGTTCACCGACGGCTACGAGAAGTTCCTGGCCTGGGGCAAGGACGTACTGGAGCGCACACCGGTCGTGGGACGGCCGCTCTACGGGTCGCTGCACGGCGCCAAGAAGGGGTTCAAGGACACCTTCGCCCCGCAGGGCCTGTTCGAGGACCTCGGACTGAAGTACATCGGACCCGTCGACGGCCACGACATCGCCTCGGTGGAGGCGGCGCTGGGCAGGGCCAAGCGTTTCCCCGGACCCGTGCTCGTGCACTGTCTGACGGAGAAGGGCCACGGCTACCAGCCCGCCCTGGCGGACGAGGCCGACCGCTTCCACACGGTCGGCGTGATGGACCCGCTGACCTGCGAACCGCTCGTACCGCCCAGCGGCCCGTCCTGGACCTCCGTCTTCGGCTCCGAGATCGCGGCCATCGGCGCGGAGCGGCCCGACGTCGTGGCGATCACGGCCGCCATGCTCCACCCCGTCGGGCTGACGGAATTCGCCGAGCGCTTCCCCGACCGGGTCTGGGACGTGGGCATCGCCGAACAGCACGCGGTGGTCTCCGCGGCCGGGCTCGCCACCGGCGGGCTGCACCCCGTCGTCGCGGTCTACGCGACCTTCCTGAACCGCGCCTTCGACCAGGTGCTCATGGATGTCGCGCTGCACCGCTGCGGCGTCACCTTCGTCCTGGACCGGGCGGGGATCACCGGCTCCGACGGGCCCTCACACAACGGCATATGGGACATGTCCTTCCTCCAGTGCGTACCCGGCCTGCGGATCGCGGCGCCGCGCGACGCCGGACAACTGCGCGCCCAGCTGCGCGAGGCCGTCGCCGTGGACGACGCGCCGACCGTGGTGCGCTTCCCCAAGGAGTCGGTGGGCGTCCCGGTCCCGGCCGTCGGACGGGTGGGCGGTATGGACGTGCTGCGCCGCGCGGAGGACGCCGACGTGCTGCTGGTGGCGGTCGGGGCGCTCGCCCCCGCCTGCCTCGGGGCGGCGGAACTGCTCGCCGAGGGCGGGATCGGCTGCACGGTGGTCGACCCGCGCTGGGTCAAGCCCGTCGACGAACAGCTCGCGCCGCTCGCGGCCGGGCACCGGTTGGTCGCGGTTGTCGAGGACAACAGCCGCAGCGGCGGCGTCGGTTCGGCCGTCAGCCAGTCGCTGCGCGACGCGGGGGTGGACGTACCCCTGCGGACGTACGGCATCCCCGAACAGTTCCTGGCCCATGCCAAACGGAGTGAGGTACTGGCCGACATCGGCCTCACACCGGTGGAGATCGCAGGACGGATCAGTGCCGCCCTGGCACGCAAGGAGAACAAGCGATGAGCCAGTCCAACGAGTCCGCGCAGTTCGACGAGGCCAAGGGATTCGACCTCATGCGGCTGCTCGCGGACCGCGGCGCCGAGCGCTACGAGCTGCACACCAAGCACCTCAACCACCAACTGCCGCGCATGCTGCACACCATCGGCTTCGACCGGGTCTACGAACGGGCCGAGGGCGCCTACTTCTGGGACGAGGACGGCAACGACTATCTGGACATGCTCGCCGGCTTCGGCGTCATGGGGCTGGGCCGCCACCACCCCGTCGTACGCAAGGCGCTGCACGACGTCCTCGACGCCTCTCTCGCCGACCTCACCCGCTTCGACTGCCAGCCGCTGCCCGGACTGCTCGCCGAGAAACTGCTGGCCCACAGCCCGCACCTGGACCGGGTGTTCTTCGGCAACAGCGGCACGGAAGCCGTCGAGACCGCCCTCAAATTCGCCCGGTACGCGACCGGCAAGCCCAGGATCCTCTACTGCGCGCACGCCTTCCACGGGCTCACCACCGGCTCGCTGTCGGTCAACGGCGAGGACGGCTTCCGCGACGGATTCGCCCCGCTGCTTCCCGACACCGCGATCGAGCTCGGTGATCTCGACGCACTGGAGAGGGAGCTGAGGCGCGGCGACGTCGCCGGATTCGTCGTCGAACCGATCCAGGGCAAGGGCGTGCACGAGAGCCCGCCCGGTTTCCTGCGCGCCGCCCAGGAACTGCTGCGCCGGCACAAGGCGCTGCTCATCGCCGACGAGGTGCAGACGGGCCTCGGCAGGACCGGGGACTTCTACGCCTACCAGCACGAGGACGGCGTGGAGCCGGACCTGGTCTGTGTGGCGAAGGCGCTCTCCGGCGGTTACGTGCCGGTCGGCGCGACCCTCGGCAAGGACTGGATCTTCAAGAAGGTCTACTCGTCGATGGACCGGGTGCTGGTCCATTCCGCGAGCTTCGGCTCCAACGCCCAGGCCATGGCGGCGGGCCTGGCCGTCCTGTCGGTGATGGAGGACGAACAGACCGTCGCCAACGCGCGGGTGACCGGAGACCTGCTCAGGACGCGGCTGGCGGCGCTGGTGGACCGCTACGAGCTGCTGTACGACGTACGCGGCCGGGGCCTGATGATCGGGATCGAGTTCGGCCGGCCGAACTCGATCAAACTGCGCGGCCGCTGGACCATGCTCCAGGCGGCCCGCAAGGGACTCTTCGCGCAGATGGTGGTCGTACCGCTGCTCCAGAAGCACCGCATCCTCACGCAGGTCTCCGGTGACCATCTGGAAGTGATCAAGCTGATCCCGCCGCTGACCATCGGGGAGCGGGAGGTCGAACGCTTCGTCGCGGCGTTCACCGCGGTCATGGATGACGCCCACGGCGGTGGCGGACTGATGTGGGACTTCGGCAGGACACTCGTGAAGCAGGCGGTCGCCAACCGGTAGACGCAGGCACCGGCACCGGCCGGGCGCGACGGTCCCGGACCCGCGCCCGGCCGGAATTTTTGCCTCTGAGGCAAGGAATTTGCCTCGGAGGAAAAGTTCCTGGCGGAATGGGCACATGAGCACATCTCCTGCCGGCGGGCCGGCCGAACCTCCGCCCGGGGGGCCACCGCCCCACGAGCTCCCCGGAGAACTGCCCGACGTCGCTCCCCGGCTGCGTGAGCTGCGCCGGAACCGCCGGCTCACGCTGGAGGCCGCGGCCCGGCGGGCGGGGCTGTCACCCGCCCATCTCTCCCGTCTGGAGACGGGCCGCCGGCAGCCTTCCCTGCCCCTGCTGCTGGCCCTGGCCCGCGTCTACGGTACGACCGTCTCGGAACTGCTCGGCGAACTGCCCCCGGAGCGGGACCCCGTCGTCCGGGCCGGCCGCACGGACCCGGTCGAGGCCGACGGCTGGACGTACCACCAGGCGGGCGCCCCCGGCCGGGCCATGCAGCCGCTGCGGGTCCAGGTGCCGTACGGCGCGCAGGGCGACCTCGTCCGCGTACATCCGGGGGAGGAGTGGATCCATGTCCTCGGCGGACGGCTGCGGCTGAGCCTCGGGGACGCCGTACACGTCCTCGACCCGGGGGACAGTGCGCACTTCGACTCACTCACCCCGCACCGGATCGCGGCGGCCGGACCCGGCGGGACCGAGCTGCTCTTCGTCCACACCCTGCTGCAGAGCCCCGCCGCCGAGCTGTGTCTCGGTGGCCGCGCTCATCGCCGCTGACCGGAAAGGTACCGAGCCATGTCGCTGACACACGAACGGGAGCAGGACCCGGAGCGGGACCCGGCCGCCACCGGAGGCGGGCCGAGGCGCGTGAACGAAGGCGGGCCGAGGCGCGTGAACGAAGGCGGGCCGAGGCGCGTGAACGAGGAGAAGACGTTCCCCCGCGGACTCGTCATCCGGCTCTTCGCCTATCTGGTCGCCGGTCATCTCTTCGCGGGCTTCCTCTACCTGCTCTTCCACCTGGGGGCGCGGGGGCAGTAGCGGGCGGCGGGCGCGGGCCCGGCCCGTATCCGCCGGTCAGCCCTCGTCGAGAAGGCGGGCGCGCAGCCGCTCGCGGGTCTCCTGGCCGATCCCGAGGCCCTCGGCCAGATAGCGGTCGACGCCGCCCCACGTCTTCCCGATGGTCTCGAAGGCCGCGGCGAGGTATTCGGCGCGGGCGTCGAAGAGCGGGCTGAGCAGCTCCATCACCTCCGGTGACGTCCCGGAGGCCGAGCTGTCGCCGCGGCGGACGAGATAACGGCGGTGCGGGTCGTTCGACTTCAGATAGTCGGCCTCGATCGCCTCGCGTCCGACACCGACCGCGAGGAGGGTCACCGCGACGGACAGGCCGGCCCGGTCCTTGCCCGCCGCGCAGTGCAGGAGCGCCGGGACGCTGTCCTCGGCGAGGGCGTGCAGCACCTGGCTGAGCTCGGCGGTGCGGTCGGTGATGATCGCCCGGTACGAGTCGGTCATCCGGGCCGCCGCCCTGCCCTCCGAGAGCAGCGAGCGCAGCTGGTCGAGATCGCCGTCCCTGACCATCCGCCAGAACTCGGCGCCGTCGGCGGGGTCGGTGAGCGGGATGTTCACGTTGCGTACGCCGGGCAGCTCCACGTCCCTCCCGTCGAGCTTGAGGTCGGCCGCGTTGCGGAAGTCGAAGACCGTGTGCAGGCCGAGGGAGGAGAGGAAGGCGGCGTCGGCCGCGGAGGCGCCGGCGAGGTGGCCGCTGCGGAAGAGCCGGCCCGGCCGCACCCGGTGGCCGTCCGTGGTCGGCAGCCCGCCCACGTCGCGGAAATTGCGCACCCCGGTCAGCGCGGGCTCGGTCGACGGGACCTCCGGCTGCTGCTGCGTCACGGCCTGCTCCTCCGTGTCTGCCGTCGGCGCTGCTCGCCCACGGTGCCGGTCCCTGACCCTACGACATCGCATTCCGGCGGGACCGGCTTCCCCGGAACGGAAACCCGGGATTCCGCAGGGGAGCCACGTGGACCTGCCGGCGGGGGAATATCGGTTAAATGGCGATCTGTCCGTATTGAGCTATTTCGCATAACGTGCCCCGATCGAGGGGGAGATGGGCTGGGGCCCGTGAGCGGGATCTCATCCGTGACGTTCCGTGGCGGTCGGGCGAAGCGGAATTCCCGCTCCATAAGGAAAGTGAAGATCGGTAATCCACGCAGGGTCACCGGAAATCCGGAGCGATATCGAAGTGTGAGTCAACGGCGGAAATGATCGGCTTGTTCCCGCGCTCCGGGCTCGCTTACGTTCAGCCTCAATCCGAGCGGAACGCCGAATCCTGCCGCCGCCCGGAATTCACACCCACCCATCCACGTGTGGCAGGAGCGGGGGACCCAGGTAAGTACGCCGGTCCGGATATCCGGACCGGCTCGGGGTTAAGTCGCGCAGCTGGCGCGACCGGGCATCTCCAGCCCGAACCCGACAGCTCACCTCGAAGGCGTCGGAGAGGAAATTCGTCATGCCCGTGCAGGGTAAGCACCGTCGTACCAAGGCCAACCCGATCGCCCGCGGTCTCATCGCCGTAGGTGCGGGCGGAGCCGTCATCGCGCTGCCGCTCATCGGTGCGACCGGTGCGCACGCCGCCGAGACCGCCGCCCCGCAGACCGCCACCACCGCGGAGCGGACCGCGTCCCCGGCGAAGTCCGTCGTGAAGCACGCCGCCGCCGAGACCGTGCGGACCTACTCCGTCGTCTCCGGCGACTACCTGTCCAAGATCGCCCAGGAGCAGAACGTCCGCGGCGGCTGGCACAAGCTGTACAACGACAACCGCCGGGCCATCGGCGCCAACCCGTCGCTGATCCACCCGGGCCTGAAGCTCACCCTCGGCGCCAAGGCCGGGGCGGCCCACCACCACGTGGCCCCGGCGCCCGCGAAGCCCCATGCGCAGAGCAAGCCCCAGGCGGCGGCCCCGGCCAAGCCCGAGGTCAAGGCTCCCCAGGCGGCTCCCGCCGCGCAGACCCAGGCTCCCACCGCGCAGACCCAGGCTCCCGCCGCGCAGCCCGCCGCGCCGGCGCAGAGCAGCGGTTCCGGCTTCACCGCGCCCGTCTCCGGCGTAGGGATCGGCACCTCGTACCACGCCTCCGGCAGCAGCTGGGCCAGCGGTTACCACACCGGTGTCGACTTCCTGGCCTCCTCCGGCACCGTCGTCAAGGCGGTCGGCCCGGGCACCGTCGTCTCGGCCGGCTGGGCCGGCTCCTACGGCAACCAGGTCGTCATCCAGCACGGCGACGGCCGCTACTCGCAGTACGCTCACCTCTCCTCCCTCGCCGTCTCGGCCGGACAGACCGTCAGCGGGGGCCAGCAGATCGGGCTCTCCGGTTCCACCGGTAACTCCACCGGGCCGCACCTGCACTTCGAGATCCGCACCGGCCCGGACTACGGCTCGGACATCGACCCGCTGGCGTACCTCCGCGGCCACGGCGTCTCCATCTGACCGGATCCGGTCCCACGCTTCGGTACGCCTCCGCCCGGCACGCATGTGCCGGGCGGAGGCGTTTCGCCTATTCCGGCTTGGCCCAAATGTGACCGGTGGTTTATCTCACCCCGCGTCAATCCCTCCTTACGGTCGCGTAGGTCACATCCGCAGGTGAAAGATGTGCGGCTGTGGCAGACGATGCGAGATCAAGAAGAAGCGGCGTATTCGGGTCGTACGCGGCGATCGGTGACAGCTTCACGGAGGGCGTCGGAGATCCAGGACCCGACGGGCTGTACGTCGGCTGGGCGGACCGGCTCGCCATCCTGCTCGCTGATCAACTGCCGGTCACCGGCGAGACGACGGACCTCGTCCACGGTGATTTCCGGTACGCCAATCTCGCCGTACGCGGCCGCCTCCTCGACCAGATCGTCGCCGAGCAGATACCCCGGGCGAAGCGGATGGCCCCGGATCTCGTGACCTTCTGCGCCGGCGGCAACGACATCATCCGCCCCGGCACCGACCCCGACGATGTCGCCGAGCGCTTCGAGCGGGCCGTGGCCGACCTCACCGGGGCCGTCGGCACCGTCATGGTGACCACCGGCTTCGACACCCGGGGCGTCCCCGTCCTGCGTCATCTGCGCGGCAAGATCGCCACCTACACCGCGCACGTGCGGTCCATCGCCGACCGCTACGACTGCCCCGTGCTCGACCTCTGGTCCCTCAGGTCCGTCCAGGACAGGCGGGCCTGGGACAGCGACCGGCTGCATCTGTCACCCGAGGGACACACCCGCGTCGCGCTGCGCGCCGCACAGGTACTCGGCCTCGACGTCCCCGCCGACCCGGACCAGACATGGCCGCCGCAACCGCCGCGCGGCACCTTCGAGGTCCGGCGCGACGACATCCACTGGGCGCGCGAACATCTGGTGCCGTGGATCGGGCGCCGGCTGCGCGGCGAGTCCTCCGGCGACCAGGTCGTGGCCAAGCGTCCCGATCTGCTGCCGCTGAAGCACTGACGGCTTCCGAGCTGCCGCTTCCGCGCGGCGGCTTCCGACCGGCGGTTCCTGTCCGGCGATTCCCGCGCGGGGGCGTCCTGCCCGGGGCTGAGGCCGGGGCCGCGAGCAGATCGTCCGGGCCGATGAGCGCCGTACCGCCCGCGCCCGTACAGGCGTAGGCGCCCGCAGGCGCGCCGAGGGCGGCGCACTCCTCCGGGCGGCGGCCCGCCGGCCGTCCGTGGAGAAAACCGGCACGGTCACGGTCACGTGGTTGGGCTCCCCGCTCCACCCGACGGCTCCATGCGACCGCCTGTCGCCCGAGGTCACGCCGCACACCGGCGGGCGGGTCGGATGCCGGGGCGCCCGGGGCAGCGGAGACCGGCGGTGGCCGCCGGCCGGGAACCCGCCGGGCGGAAACGACGTTCCTCCGGCGTAGGCGGGGAGGGGTCGCTCCGGTCTATTCGAACCGCACGGACGTACGCCCCCGGCCATAATGAGGACGACATCGAACCTCCAGGAGGTGCCGTGACCGGCGCTGGTTCCCCCCTTACGTTGCGCTCCCGGCTGCGCTCGCTGCGACCCGTGGCCTTCGGGGCCGACTCGGCCGGGGAGAGGCTGGAGCGGATCCACCGCTCGCCGAACTTCGCCGACGGAGTGTTCCAGAACCCGGTGGGTGCCAGGACCAGACCGTCCGGTTCGGGGCTGGAGTTCGCGAAGATCTACTTCCAGAAGGAAGCACGGGCGCGGCGCGTCCCGACCGGCACCATCCCCGTGTACGCCACCACCCTCGCCGAACTCGCCACGCCCCCGGCCTCGGGCCTGCGGATCACCTGGATGGGCCATTCGACCGTGCTCGCCGAGATCGACGGCCGGCGCGTGCTCTTCGACCCCGTATGGGGTAACCGCTGCTCACCCTTCGCCTTCGCGGGCCCGAAGCGGCTGCACCCCGTGCCCGTACCCCTCGCCTCGCTCGGGCCCGTCGATGTCGTCGTGATCTCCCACGACCACTACGACCACCTCGATCTGCCCACGATCAAGGCCCTCGCCTCCACGGACACGGTCTTCGCCGTGCCGCTCGGCGTCGGCGCGCATCTGGAGCGCTGGGGGGTACCCCCGTCGCGGCTGCGCGAACTCGACTGGAACGAGTCCGCCGAGATCGCCGGCATCCGGCTGACCGCGACCCCCGCGCGCCACTTCTGCGGCCGGGGCCTGCGCAACCAGCAGCACACGCTCTGGGCGTCCTGGGTCGTCACGGGACCGGACCACCGGATCTACCACAGCGGCGACACCGGCTACTTCCCCGGTTTCCGCGACATCGGCGCCGAGCACGGCCCCTTCGACGCCACAATGATCCAGATCGGTGCGTACAGCGAGTACTGGCCCGACATCCACATGACCCCGGCCGAGGGGATGCGCGCCCATCTCGACCTCCAGGGCGACCGGCCGTCCGGCGTGATGCTGCCGATCCACTGGGCCACGTTCAACCTGGCCCCGCATCCGTGGGCGGAACCGGGGGAGGGCACGGTCGCGGCGGCCGAGGAGGCGGGCGCCGGGCTCGCGCTGCCCCGCCCCGGCCAGCCCTTCGAGCCCACCGGGGACGACGTCCCCTCCGCTCCGTGGTGGCGGGCCGTCGCGGCCACGCCGGTGGGCGGCCGGCCCCTGGCGGCGGCCCCCCTCGCGGTCGCGGACGCCGCGCCGGGGACGGACGCCCACCAGGGAAAAGCGGAGGAGACGGCTGAGACGGCGCCCTCGGCGTAGCGGGTCCGGGGGGTTCGTCACGGTCCTGGGGCAGCGGGCTCCGGGACCGGCGGCTCCGGGCGGCGGGGACAGCGGTGGGGACAGGGGAGCGGGAACAGGGGAGTGGAGACGCGCGTGACGTTCGTGGAGACGGAACTGGCCACCCAGCCCGAGTGCTGGCGCCGGGCGGCGGCACTGGCCGGAGGGCTGGACGATCAACTGCCCCGGCCCGGTGAGCGTACGGCCGTCGTCGGCTGCGGCACCTCGCTGTTCATGGCCCGCGCCTACGCCTCGCTCCGCGAAGGCGCCGGGCTCGGCGAGACCGACGCCTTCGCCGCCTCCGAGTTCCCCGGGAGGCGCCGCTACGACCGGATCGTGGCGCTGACCCGCTCCGGGACCACCACCGAGGTTCTGCACCTCCTCGCGGCGGTCCGGGGGACGGCCCGGACGACCGCGATCACCGCGGACCCCGCCGCCCCCGTGCGGTCGGCCGCCGACGATCTGGTCGTCCTGGACTTCGCCGACGAACGGTCCGTCGTGCAGACGCGCTTCGCCACCACGGCCCTCACCCTGCTCCGCGCCCACCTGGGCCTGCACACCGACGCGGTGGTCACGGACGCGGAGACCGCCCTGGCCGGTCCGCTCCCCCCGGGGATCACCGAGTGCGTCCAGTTCACCTTCCTCGGGCGGGGCTGGGCGGTCGGTCTCGCCGAGGAGGGCGCGCTCAAGATGCGGGAGGCGGCCCTGGCGTGGACGGAGGCGTACCCGGCGATGGAGTACCGCCACGGTCCGATCAGCATCACCACGGAGTCGACGGCGACCTGGGCGCTCGGGCCGGCCCCCGAAGGCCTGGCCGAACAGGTCCGGGCGACCGGGGGGCTGTGGGTGGCGGGCCGGCTCGACCCGCTGGCCGAACTCGTACGGATCCAGCGCCTCGCCCTCGCCCTGGCTGACCTGCGGGGCCTCGACCCGGACAGCCCGCGCCATCTCACGCGCTCCGTGATTCTTCCGTCCGCCTGAACTCGTCCGCAGCAGGCCCGCCGCCGTAAGGGCCGGATGGCGTCGACCGGATGGCCTCGACGGGATGGCGTCGACGGGATGGCGTCGACGGGATGGCGTCGACCGGATGGCGTCGACCGGATGGCCTCGGCCCGATGGCGTCGACCTGATGGCCGCGACCTTGTGGCCCCGGTCGCACACGGCCGCGCCCGAATGCAGTATTTCGTGCTGATGTACGAGGCCTCATACCAGGGCGGGATGCTCTGTGGGCAACTTCGTCAACTGCCCACCACACGCGAACACCTGCCAACTACTGTGTGTGCTCGGTGATCAACGGAGGGCTCATGCGGCATGCGCCGGTCCTGCCGCTGCGCCACAGCCGCACCACCAGCGCCAGCGCCATGCCGGTTCCTGGGGCCCGACGTACCGAGGACACTGATGTCTCAACTTCGCGCACCCGTCGCGCGGCAGGAACGCCGCGAGGGCGGTCGGCACGGCCGGCCGGGCACCCGCTCGCTGCCCTCCAGGGGCCGGGCGGCCGTGCCGTCCGCGCCGGACGCCCGCATACGCCCACAGCTCCTGCGCACCGCCGTCCTGCCGGCGATAGTCGCCGCGCTCAGCGGCGCGGCCGCGGTGGTCATCGCCCTCCGCTCCACCGCGGCCGAGCCCACCGCCGAGGTGTGGATGGCGCTCGTCGGCATGGCGCTGCTCGCCTTCGCCGCCGTCGCCACCGCCGCCCTCGGCGCGGAACGCACCGCCAAGTCCGTCCTCGGCCGCTGCAACGCGCTGCGGCGCTCCAGCGCGCGCGGCCAGGCCGACCTGCGGGCGGTCGTCGAACAGCTCAGACGCGGCGAACGGGTGCCCACCCGGCGTACGCCCCCGGCGGTGGCTTCGCCCGGCGGGGACGAACTCGACCTGCTGGCACAGGAGATGGCCAGGTCGCACGAGAGTGCCATCACCGCCGTGGTGCAGGCCTCCCGGCTCTCCAGCAGCGTCGGCAACGAACAGAAGGTCGAGGTCTTCGTCAATCTGGCCCGCCGGCTCCAGTCCCTGGTCCACCGGGAGATCCAGCTGCTCGACGACCTGGAGAACGAGGTCGAGGACCCGGAGCTGCTGAAAGGTCTCTTCCATGTCGACCATCTGGCGACCCGGATCCGCAGGCACGCCGAGAACCTCGCCGTCCTCGGCGGCGCGATCTCCCGGCGCCAGTGGAGCAAGCCCGTCCCGATGACCGAGGTGCTGCGCTCCGCCATCGCCGAGGTGGAGCAGTACCCCCGGATCAAGCTGGTACCGCCGATCGACGGCACCCTGCGCGGCCACGCCGTCGCCGACGTCATCCACCTCCTGGCCGAACTGGTCGAGAACGCGACGCTGTTCTCGGCCCCGCACACCCAAGTGCTTCTGCGCGTGCAGCAGGTGACAGCGGGGCTCGCCATCGAGGTGGAGGACCGCGGTCTGGGGATGCCCGTCGGCGAGCAGAAGAAGATGAACGGCCTCCTCGCCGACCCGGACCAGGTCAATGTCGCGCATCTGCTCCAGGACGGGCGGATCGGGCTCTTCGTGGTCTCGGCGCTGGCCCGCAGACACGGCATCGCGGTGCGGCTCCAGTCCAACATCTACGGCGGCATCCAGGCCGTACTGGTCCTGCCGCAGGCGCTGCTCGGCTCCGACCAGGCGGACCGGGACGGCCACCTGCCGTCGCCCCCTGCCATGCCCGTACAGCATCAGCGCCCGGACGAGCCGCCCGTCTCCGCACCCCTGCCCGCCCCGGAGCGGTCCCGGCCCCCGGCGTACGGGGCGGGGCCGGCGCCCCTGCCCGTACGCGGTGACCGCGCCGACCGCCCCACCCCCGCCGACGCGCGCCCCGGAGCGAGCCACGCCGACCGGAGTCAGCACGGGCCGCGTGCCGCCACCGGGCTCGGCGACCCGGCGGACGGTATGACCGGTGGCGGCGCGGTCGGCGACGACGCCCTGACCGGTGACGGCACGATCCACAGCACCGCGAGCCGGCCCCGGCTGCCCAAGCGCCGCGGCCAGGAGCACCTGGTCCCGCAGCTGCGGGACCTGCCCACCACACCGGCCGCCGGAGAACCGGAACTCCATGACCCCGGTCTGATGGCCGCCTTCCAGCGCGGTATCGGCCTCGCCGAGTCCCAGCCGCCCCGGTCCTCGCAGTCCGTGCCCTCGTCCCGGATCCCGGCTCAGGCCTCCTCCCAGCCCTCGTCCGTGCCCCCGCCCCCATCCCCGATCCCGTCCGGCCCGCAGCCCGCGGACCCCCTGTCGGAGCCGCTCCCGGAACAGCCGGAAGCGCAGCGCCACGACACCACCCCCAAGGAGTAGACGCACATGGTGAGCGACGTGCCGACCGGTCATGTCTCTGATCTGGACTGGCTGTTGAGCGGTCTGGTCCAGCGAGTCCCGTACACCCGCAGCGCGGTGCTGCTCTCCTCCGACGGCCTGGTGAGGTCCATGCACGGCATGGACCCCGACAGCGCGGACCACATGGCCGCTCTCGCCTCCGGCCTGTACTCCCTGGGCCGCAGCGCCGGTGCCCGGTTCGGGGACGGCGGCGAGGTCCGTCAGGTCGTGGTCGAACTCGACTCCACGCTGCTCTTCGTCTCCACGGCCGGTTCGGGCACCTGTCTCGCCGTGCTGGCCGGACGTGAGGCCGACGCGGCGGTCCTCGGTTACGAGATGGCGATGCTGGTCAAGAGCGTACGGCCGTACCTGGTCACCCCGCTCCGACAAGCCGCCGGCTCATCGCCGAGTGCCATGGGGCACTGACCGTGGCGGTTCCGAAGGACGGGCCCTGGCTCGACGACGCGGCCGGCCGGCTCATCCGCCCGTACACCGTGAGCGGAGGCCGGACCCGGCCGACGACCGAACTCGATCTGCTGACCCTGGTGATGTCCACGGGATCGGTGCCCCAGACACATCTCGGTCCCGAACACGCCCAGGCGGTCGGCCTCTGCCAGGGGCCGACCTCGGTCGCGGAGATCGCCGCGCATCTGAAGCTTCCCGCGACGGTCACCAAGGTCCTGCTCTCGGACCTGGTGGACTGCGGGGCGATCACCGCACGTCCGCCCACCGGCTTCGACAAACCCACCGACCGTTTCCTGCTGGAGGCAGTGCTCGATGGTCTACGACGACAGCTCTGAA
This sequence comes from Streptomyces sp. NPDC051569, assembly GCF_044454085.1. Taxonomy (NCBI): domain Bacteria; kingdom Bacillati; phylum Actinomycetota; class Actinomycetes; order Kitasatosporales; family Streptomycetaceae; genus Streptomyces; species Streptomyces sp. NPDC051569. The sequence goes on along the minus strand of NZ_JBITDJ010000038.1, from coordinate 6,809 downwards.
CACTTCCCCACCGCGCTGAAGATTCTCGTCGCGGGCGGCTTCGGGGTCGGTAAGACGACCTTCGTGGGAGCGGTGAGCGAGATCGCGCCGCTGAGTACGGAGGAGCTGCTGACCCAGGTCAGCGCGGCGACCGACGATCTGACGGGTGTCGAGGCGAAGACCTCGACGACGGTGGCCATGGACTTCGGCCGGATAACTCTCGACGAGCGGCACGTGCTGTATCTCTTCGGGACGCCCGGCCAGGAACGCTTCTGGTTCATGTGGGACGAGCTCTCCCGGGGCGCACTCGGCGCGATCGTCATCGCCGACACCAGACGGCTGGACTACTCCTTCTCGGCGGTGGACTTCTTCGAGCGGCGCGGCATCGGATTCGTCGTGGCCGTCAATGAGTTCGACGGTTCCTACCGCTATGAACCGGAGGAGGTACGGGCAGCCATGGACCTGAAGCCGGAGGTGCCCATCGTGCTCTGCGACGCGCGTATCGCCAGCTCGGGGATCCAGACCCTGGTGACCCTCGTCCAGCATCTGATCAACTCGGCGTCAGCCCTGGCCCCGGCGCCCGAGCACGCCGAATGACGCGGGTGGCCCCCCCGGGGTCCCGGCCGTCCCGGACAACCCCGCCACCCCGGACACCTCCGAGCGACGGAGCACGCGCATGAAGTACGACCCGATCGGCCGTCTGCTGCTCACGCCCGTCGACCAGGAGGCGCCCGACCGGGTGCTGCGGTTGCGCCGGCTCGGGCTCGGGGAGCGTCCGGAGCCCGCCTTCGACGCCTTCGCGCAGCGGCTGTCGCAGCTGACGGGCGCCCCGTACGCCATGGTCAACTTCATCGACGAGGAACGGCAGTTCGCCGCCGGTCTGTACACCCCGCAGGGGGCCGGGGGCGAGCGCTTCATGGCCCGTGACCACGGCTACTGCCCGTACGTGGTGGTACGGCGCAAGGCGCTGGTCCTGGAGGATGTCCGCGACTTCCCGAGGTTCGCGGGAAACGCGCTGGTGGACGAGATCGGCATCCGCTCGTATCTCGGGGCGCCGCTCATCGACCGTACGGGCATGGCCCTGGGCACCGTCTGCGTGATCGACACCGAGCCCCGGCGCTGGGGACGGACCGGTCTCGACACCATCAAGGCCCTCGCCGCGGAGCTGATGTCGCAGATCCACCACCGGGAGGACGGCCTCCTCTGAGCCGGGGGCCACGCGTGCCCGCACGGTGCTGAGTACGAACGGCCTGCCCGGACACCGGATCCGGGCAGGCCGTTCGGCCGCGTGACTGTCAGGCCGCGTCCAGCTCCGCCAGCTCCGCGGCGTCCAGGACGAGATCGGCCGCGGCGACCGAGTCGCGAATGGTCTCCGGGCGGCTGGATCCGGGAATCGGCACCACCGAGGGCGACTTGGCCAGCATCCAGGCCAGGCAGACCTGCTGCGGGCTCACCCCGTGGGCCTCGGCCGTCCGGGCGAAGGGGGCGTACGTGGAGCCCAGTTCACCGGCGTGCTTGATCCCGCCGAACGGGCTCCACGGCAGGAACGCGATTCCCAGCTCCGCGCACAGCTCCAGCTCCGGCTCGCTGGAGCGGAAGGCCGGCGAGAACTGGTTCTGCACGGAGGCCAGCCGGCCGCCGAGGATCTCGTTGGCCGAGCGGATCTGCTCCGGGTTCGCGTTGGAGATCCCGGCCTGCTGGATCTTGCCCTCGTCGAGCAGGTCGCGCAGGGCGCCGACCGACTCCTCGAACGGCACCCGCGGGTCGGGACGGTGGAACTGGTACAGCCCGATGGCCTCCACGCCGAGCCGCTTGAGCGAGAGTTCGCAGGCCGCCTTGAGGTGCTCGGGCGAGCCGTCCAGCGCCCAGGAGCCGTCGCCCGGACGCACATGACCGCCCTTGGTGGCCACCAGCACCTCGGAGCCGCGCTCGTGGGAGGCCAGTGCCCGGGCGATCAGAGATTCGTTGTGACCGGCCTCGTCGGCGTGCGCGTGGTACGCGTCGGCCGTGTCGATCAGCGTCACTCCGGCGTCCAGCGCCGCGTGGATGGCGTCGAGGGAACGGGACTCGTCGGGCCGTCCCTCGATCGACATCGGCATACCGCCCAGACCGATCGCGCTGACCTCGACGGCCCCGATGCGGCGAGTCTTCATGGTGTGGTGCGCCCTTCCTGCTGCGGTGCCCGGCCGGTGCCGACCGGGCACCCCAGCTTTGCCGTTGCCCCCACGAGGCGTCCAATAGAAGAAAGCGAACGCATTGAGCGACTACGCTTCTCAATCGTGGAACTCCGGCATCTTGAGTACTTCGTCGCCGTCGCGGAAGAGCGTCACTTCACCCGGGCCGCCCAGCGGCTGATGGTCTCTCAGTCGGGACTCTCGGCCTCCGTACGCGCCCTGGAGCGCGAGCTGGGAGCCCGGCTCTTCGTCCGCTCCACCCGCCGGGTCGAGCTGACCGGCGCGGGCCGCGCCCTGCTCGTGGAGGCCGCCCGTACGCTGGCCAGCGTACGGGCCGCCAAGGAGGCGGTCGCGGCGGTCCAGGGACTCCTGCGCGGCACGCTGTCGGTCGGCACGGAACAGTGCGTCACCGGTGTGCATGTCCCGGGGCTGCTCGCGCGGTTCAGGTCCGAACACCCCGAAGTCGAGGTACGGCTGCGGCAGGCCGGCTCCGCCTCACTCGTGGAGGACGTCGCGGCCGGGCGGCTCGACCTGGCGTTCGTCGCCCTGTCCGGGGCCGTACCCGAGGGAGTCAGGCTGGTACCGCTGGCCCGTGAGCCGATGGTGCTGCTCTGCCACCCCGACCACCCGCTGGCCGGGGCGGAACAGGCCGAATGGGCCGAGCTGGGCGGCGAGGTCTTCGTCGACTTCCACGAGGACTGGGGCGCGCGCGGCCTCACCGACCAGGCCTTCGGCGCGGCCCGGACGGAACGGCGGGTCGCCCTGGAGGTCAACGACGTCCACAGCCTGATCGAGCTGGTGGGCCACGGCCTCGGCATCGCGGTGGTGCCCCGCCCCATCGCCCGCAAGGAACAGGCCGCCGCCCTCAGGACCGTGGAGATCGCCGGGGCGGAGGACCACCTGTGGCAGGTCTCGGCCGCCCTCCCCGAGGAGCAGCGCACGGGCCCGGCCGCCCGGGAACTGCTCTCGTACCTGCCACGTACTGGCACGGCGGCGAGTACCGGGAGGGCGCCCGCCGGGACCGTGATCGCCGGTGCCGCTCCCGGCGCTAGTGCCTGTATCGAGTCGTGATCAATCTGCGGGATTCGCCGTCGCTTCGGGGGCGGATCCTGTAGTCCGGTGTGCATGACGCGGAGACAGCTGACGGACGAGGAGTGGGGGTACGTGGAGCCGTACTTGCCGATCGGCGAGTACGGGCCGTACCCCACGAAACTGCGCGAGCAGTTCGAGGGTGTGATCTGGAAGTTCCGCTCGGGCGCGCAATGGCGGGAGATGCCGGCCGAGTTCGGCGCTTGGCCCACCGTGTACAACCGGTTCCGCCAGTGGCGGGATGCCGGGGTCTTCGAGAACCTGCTGGAAGGTCTGATCGCGAAGGCTGCGGAGCGGGGCGAGGTGGACCTTTCGCTGGTCAGCGTGGACTCCACCACTACACGTGCCCACCACGACGCCGCCGGGATGCACCTTGATCCGGAGACGCTGGATGCCCTGGAGAAGGCGGCCGAGGAGGAGAGGACTCGCTCGAAGGGGGCGACAGCGAGGAACAAGTCGGGCAGGACACCGACGTCGAGGCCCGGCGGGTCGAACGGCGACGCGTCCGGCGACGCCGCAAGCTCCGTCTGAAGGCCGCCCTGCTCGGCCGCTCGCGGGGCGGGCAGACCAGCAAGGTCCACGTCGCTGCCGACCGCAAGTGCAGACCGCTCGTCCTCACGCTCACCGCCGGACAGGCCGCCGACAGCCCGCAGTTCATCCCCGTGCTCAACAAGGTGCGGGTTCGCCTCCCGGTCGGCCGTCCCCGAACCCGGCCCGACGCGGTCGCCGGAGACAAGGCGTACTCCTCCCGAGGCAACCGCGCCTACCTGTGCAAACGCAGCATCAAGGCCGTCATCCCGGAGAAGAAGGACCAGACCGCCAACCGGAAGAAGAAAGGCCGCCGGGGCGGCCGGCCCCTCACCCACGACGCCGAGCTATACAAGGACCGCAACACCGTCGAGCGCCTGATGTGCGCCACGAGGCGCCTTGTTGTATCCCCGGCTCAGCCGGGAGGAATTGGAGGGATATTCCTGGGCCTGATGGCTCACCTGGATCCGAAAGGTGATGGGGACCAGAGCATGCCAGACAATCAGTGACCGGGCTCAGTTGCCAGGGACGGTGCACTGAGGGGCCCGCGTGATATGGCGAAAGCTGGATTGCCTGAACCCCAATCTCCAGTTGATGAAAGTTCGCATCCATCGGAAAGGCTACTGAAACCGATGCCATGTCCTGTGGCGGCCTTGATCAGGGGCCGACGCACCCTCTGCGACATGGGGCGATGTCCAGTGAGGGCATTCAAGGAGATGAGTGGGGCGCCTACGTCACGCTATGACGTACGACAAGGACGAACGTGGGATCGCCTACGGGGTGCGAACTCTAAGGCGACGGAGTGCTCGTAGTAGTCGCAGGAGTAACGATCTGTCAAGGAGAGCGGGAAAGCCGCTCGCAGGGCGAAGGGGCACAGGTGACTGGATGCGAACGAGACCTGGAGGTATGCGAAATGCAGAGTGCCGACACGGTGTTAGGCATCCTTCGTGAGCGCGGCAGGCTAGAACTGCCGTGCGACGAACTGTATCGGCAAATGTTTAATCCGCAGTTGTACCTGGTGGCTTACGGCCGCATCTACTCCAATAAAGGGGCGATGACGCCGGGAGTCACTCAAGAAACCGTGGACGGCATGTCGTTGGACAAGTCGGCCGCATCATCGATGCGATGCGTCACGAGCGCTACCGATTCAGTCCCGTCAAGCGGGTCAGCATTCCCAAGAAGAATGGGAAGCTCCGCCCGCTTGGGCTGCCGACATGGACGGACAAACTGGTTGGTGAAGTGATGCGCCTCCTTCTGGAGGCGTACTACGAGCCGCAGTTCTCCGACCGTTCCCACGGGTTCCGGCCCGGACGGGGATGCCACACGGCCTTAACCGAGGTGGGCAATGCCTGGACGGGTACGACCTGGTTCATCGAAGGTGATATCTCCGACTGTTTCGGATCGATCGACCATCAAGTCGTCATCGAGACCCTGTCAGAAAGAATTCACGATGGCCGGTTTCTTCGGCTGGTGCGAAACATGCTTGAGGCCGGGTACATGGAGGACTGGACCTGGGGCGCCACGCTCAGTGGGGCACCCCAGGGCGGGGTACTCTCCCCGCTTCTATCCAATATCTACCTCCACCGACTGGACAGATTTGTCGAGAAGATTCTGATTCCGCAATACACCCGAGGGCAGAGCAGGGTGCGCAACCCTGCCTACCTGGAGGTGGTCAACGCGATCGCTCGTGCCCGCAGGCGGGGCAACCGGACCGAAGTCCGGTCACTTCGCAAGCAGCAGCGCAGTATTTCCAGCGTGGATCCGAATGATTCGGGCTACCGAAGGCTGCGTTACGTGCGATACGCCGACGACACCCTGCTAGGGTTCATCGGGCCGAAATCCGAGGCCGAAGAGATCAAACGGCGCCTCGCGGCATTCCTCCGCGACGACCTCAAGTTGGAAATGTCGCCAGAAAAGACGCTGATCACCCACGCCCGCAAGGGCGCGGCTACGTTCCTCGGATACGAGATCGCCGTCCAGTACAACGATAGGCAGGCAACCCGGGGCCGCAGGACGGCCAACGGGTCGATCGCCTTGCGTGTGCCAGCGAAGGTGATTCGAGAGAAGGCAGCCCTGTATTTCAGTCGCGGAAAACCCGCGCATCGGTTGCAGCTCCTCAACGACGACGACTACACCATCGTCAACGTCTACGGAGCCGAATACCGGGGCATCGTCCAGTACTACCTACTGGCTGGCAACGTATGCCGATTGCATCGGCTGCGTTGGGCCATGGAAACCTCGTTGCTCAAGACACTGGCAGCGAAGCATCGCTCGACCGTGTCCAAGATGGCGGCCCGCTACAAGGCCAAAGTCGAGACACCATATGGGTCCCGCACATGCTTCGAAGCCAGCATCCCCCGCGGCGCAGGTAGGAAGCCACTGGTCGCACGATTCGGCGGAATCTCATTGACGCGACAGAAGGCAGCGGTCCTCGCGGACCGTCAAGTGGCCAACCTCCGCCCCAGAAAAGAGCTGATTACCCGGCTCTTGAAAGGGAAGTGCGAGCTATGCGGGACATCGGAAGACGTGCGAGTGCACCACATCCGAAAAGTCGCCGACCTCGACAGGGGAGATCCACCTACTGAATGGCGTCAGGTCATGGCGAAGAAACGGCGCAAGACTCTGGTGGTCTGCACTGGTTGCCATGACATGATCCACTCGGGAAAGCCAACCAGCAGCGTCACGAAATAGGTCACTGGAGAGCCCGTTACGGGGAAACTCGTACGGCGGGTTCGGAGGGGGGCCGTGCGGAAAAGGGCCTGCATATGGCAGGCACCTCGTCGCGCGGCCTACCCAACCAACAGGCTGAAGGCGTGGCGCGGCATAGCCACCCGCTACGACAAGACCCCCGAGAGCTACCTCGCCGGACTCCATCTCCGCGCCTCCATGATCTGGATCAAGGACCTCACGCGAACCACTCATTGATCACAACTCAATACAGGCCCTAGTGTCCTGAGTCGGTAGTTCGCTTGCGGTTATAGGGTGGGGCGATGCCTGGTCCGAAGCCGTTGCCGCTGGAGTTGTCCGATCACGAACGCC
>NZ_JBITDJ010000037.1:21613-22744 GCF_044454085.1 Streptomyces sp. NPDC051569 | reverse complement strand
CCCAGTAGACGACTGGGTTGATAGGCCAGATGTGGAAGACCGGTAACGGTTGAAGCTGACTGGTACTAATAGGCCGAGGGCTTGTCCTCAGTTGCACGCGTCCACTGTGTGGTTCCCGGGTTGCGAACAGTCGCACCGGTTGAACCAGTATTTACTCAATTGAAGAGTGTGCTGTTCGCTAAGTGCCGATATCCCGTTCTGCGGGATGGCCCGATAGTGTTTCGGTGGTCATAGCGTGAGGGAAACGCCCGGTTACATTCCGAACCCGGAAGCTAAGCCTCACAGCGCCGATGGTACTGCAGGGGGGACCCTGTGGGAGAGTAGGACGCCGCCGAACAATCTTTCAAGGACCCGTGGTCCAGCGTTCACGCTGGACTGCGGGTCCTTTTTTGTGTTTTCTCCCTCATCGCCCCGAAGCGCATCGGAAGGCCGATTGCGCGAGAATGACTGCGGTACCCGAAGACAGGAGCTCCACCGATGTCCCCCAACTCCTCCGACGACCGTCCCGAGCGCGACCAGAACCGCCGGGACAGCGGCGACCGGGGCGGCTTCCGCGGAGGCCGTGACGATCGCGACCGCGGACCGCGGCGCGACGATCGGGACCGTAGTGGTTTCCGGCGCGATGACAACAACCGCCGCGACGACAATCGCGGTGGCGGCTTCCGCGGCGGACGCGATGACCGGCCGAGCAGTGGTCCGCGTCGTGATGACCGCCCCAGTGGTGGTTTCCGCCGCGATGACCGCCCCAGCAGTGGTCCGCGTCGTGATGACGACCGTGGTGGTCGTCCCAGCTCCAGCGGTGGCGGCTACGGCCGGCCGAGCGGGCCGCGTCGCGATGACGACCGTTCCAGTGGTGGTTTCCGTCGTGACGATCGCCCGAGCACGCCCCGCCGGGATGACGACCGTTCCAGTGGTGGTTTCCGTCGTGACGACCGGCCGAGCAGTGGTCCGCGCCGTGACGACCGTCCCAGTGGTGGTTTCCGTCGCGACGACCGCCCGAGCACACCCCGCCGGGATGACGACCGTTCCAGCGGTGGTTTCCGTCGTGACGACCGTCCCAGCAGCGGTCCGCGCCGCGACGACCGCCCCAGCGGCGGCTTCCGTCGCGACGACCGCCCCAGCAGCGGTCCG
>NZ_JBITDJ010000037.1:0-21519 GCF_044454085.1 Streptomyces sp. NPDC051569 | reverse complement strand
GGTCCGCGTCGTGATGACGACCGTGGTGGTCGTCCCAGCTCCAGCGGTGGCGGCTACGGCCGGCGCGACGACCGGCCCAGCAGTGGTCCGCGCCGCGACGACCGCCCCAGCGGCGGCTTCCGTCGCGACGACCGGCCGAGCACGCCCCGCCGGGATGACGACCGTTCCAGCAGTGGTCCGCGCCGCGACGACCGCCCCAGCGGCGGCTTCCGTCGCGACGACCGGCCGAGCACGCCCCGCCGGGATGACGACCGTTCCAGTGGTGGTTTCCGTCGTGACGACCGTTCCAGCAGTGGTCCGCGCCGTGACGACCGTCCCAGCGGTGGTTTCCGTCGCGACGACCGCCCCAGCAGTGGTCCGCGTCGTGATGACGACCGTGGTGGTCGTCCCAGCTCCAGCGGTGGCGGCTACGGCCGGCGCGACGACCGGCCCAGCAGTGGTCCGCGCCGCGATGACGGCGGGTATCGGGGCCGCGACGACAATCGCGGTGGCGGCTACGAGCGTCGCGACGACCGTGACCGTGACCGGGAGCCCATCAGGCGGCTGCCGATTCCCGAGGAGGTCACCGGTCAGGAGATCGACAAGAGTGTGCGGCAGGAGCTCATGAGCCTGCCGAAGACGCTTGCCGACGATGTCGCCAGGAACCTTGTCATGGTCGCCCAGCTGATCGACGAGGATCCCGAACAGGCTTACGCCTACTCGCGTATCGCGCTGCGGCTGGCTTCCAGGGTCGCCGCCGTGCGCGAGGCCGCCGGCTTCGCCGCGTACGCCACCCAGAAGTACGGAGAGGCGCTGGCCGAGTTCCGCGCGGCGCGGCGGATGACCGGGAACGTCGACCTGTGGCCCGTCATGGCGGACTGCGAGCGCGGTCTCGGGCGTCCGGAGCGCGCGATGGCGATGGCCGGTGAGCCCGAGGTACTGAAGCTCGACAAGGCCGGCCAGGTCGAGATGCGGCTGGTCGCGGCCGGTGCCCGCAGGGACATGGGGCAGATCGACGCGGCCATCGTGACCCTGCAGGGCCCCGAGCTGGCGTCGAACTCCGTACAGCCGTGGACCGCTCGGCTGCGTTACGCGTATGCCGACGCGCTCCTGTCGGCCGGGCGCGAGGACGAGGCCCGTGAGTGGTTCGGCAAGACCATCGAAGCGGACAAGGACGGGGCGACGGACGCCTCGGACCGGCTCGCGGAGCTGGACGGGGTCGAGTTCGTCGACGCGTTGGTCGACGACGACACCGAGTCCGACACCGAGTCCGACACCGAGTCCGACACCGAGTCCGACACCGAGTCCGACACCGAGTCCGACACCGAGTCCGACACCGCGGCCGAGCCGGACTCCGTGACCGACGCGGAGCCGCTGGACGCCCCCGACGCCGAGGCGGACGACGAGCTGGACGACGACGAGAACGACGAGAACGACGTCGAGCACCGCAAGGACTGAGTGATCATGCGAGTGGGCGGTACCCCGGCCGGGGTACCGCCCACTCGCATTTTCTGTTTCGCCCGCGGGATCAGTCGAGCGCGAGGCTCCGCAGCACCAGCCCGGTCGCCGGCTTCGGGCCGAAGGACGTGGACTTGCGCGGCATCGTCACGCCCTGTCGGGCCAGGTCGCGTACGACCTCCTCGCGGACCGGGTGCAGCAGGACCGCCGTACCGCCGCCGCGTTCCGCCTGGGTGACGGCTGCCGCGCTGTCGTGGAGGTAGGCGATGTGCTCCGGAGCGTCCGGGATCTGCCAGATGTGCTCCAGCAGAGTGTCGTGCAGGACCGTCGCGTCCAGCGTCCGCCAGGCGGCCGGCCGGTCCTGGGGGATCGTACGGGCCAGCAGGTCGCTGTCGGGGCGGTCGATCAGATGGAACCGGCCGTCGCCCGCCAGCAGGAAGGCATTGCCCGTCGCCGCGGCCTCCGCCAGGGCACCGAGCGCCTCGGGGAGCGGGCCGTCGACCGTGCGGACCCGGAAGGAACCGGAGAGTGCCGCGACGGCGCGTTCGACGGGCAGGCGCCGCAGCAGCCGGTGGATGGCGCGGACCCGCAGCGGGTAACGGGCCGTGTCGATCAACAGGACCAGGCCGTAGCCCCACGGCCCGTCGGCGGGATGCTCGGCCCGCAGCCGCAAGTACGTCGCCCAGCGGTGATGCCCGTCGGCGATCAGGGCCTGATGGCGGGCGAGGTCGGCGGAGATCTCCGCCAGGTCGGCGGGGTCCGTGACCGACCACAGGCGATGGCTGAAGCCGTCCTCCGTGGTGGTCGCGAGGAGCGGGGAGCTGCGGATGGTGCGCTCGATGACGGCATTCGTGCCTGTCGTACGCGTGGCGCCGTCCTGGTCGCGGTAGGTGAGCAGCAGCGGTTCCAGGTTCGCGCCGGTCATCCGCATGAGCGCAGCGCGGTCCTGCACCACATCCGGCATGACGTCCTCGTGGGGGAGTACGACGCCGTCGGCCGGTGCGGAGAGCGCCAGGGCTCCGATGACGCCCCGCTGCAGCACGTCCCCGCTGCGCTGCTCGTACACGTACAGCGCCGGATCGTGGTCGGCGGCGAGGACACCCTCGTCCAGCCACCGGTCCAGCGTCGCCGCCGCCTGGCGGTGGCGGTTCTCCGGGGTGGCGGCCTGCGGCAGGATCAGCCGGACGATGTTGTACGGGTCCGCCGACTCCAGGTGGTGCAGGCCGTCGGGCCTGACGACCACGTCGTACGGCGGCGAGGTCACGGCGGACAGGCTGCCGACCCGTTCGGGGACATAGCGGATCCCACGAAACGGAATGAGTCGCAGCCCCTCGCCCGCAGGACCGGTTGTGTTCATCCGGGCATCGTATGTGGGGTCGAGGGATAAGCGATGATCGGGGGAGAAGTCGCGAACGAGGAGCGGAAGACGGATGAGTCAGCAGAGCAGGACCCGGCCGAGCGGGAGTACGACCGCACTGCACGAGGCGTACGACACGGCTCTGCTCGATCTCGACGGGGTGGTGTACGCGGGCGGTGAGGCCATCGTGCACGCGGTCGATTCGCTCGGCACGGCCCGGGACGCCGGGATGCACCTCGCGTACGTCACCAACAACGCGCTGCGCACGCCCGACGCGGTCGCGGCCCATCTGACGGAGCTCGGGGTGCCGGCCGAACCCGCCGATGTGATCACCTCGGCGCAGGCGGTGGCCCGGCTGATCGCCGAGCAGGTCCCGCAGGGGGCGAGGGTGCTGGTCATCGGCGGGGAGGGGCTGCGGGTCGCGCTGCGGGAGCGTGGTCTGGAGCCGGTGGAGTCCGCCGAGGACGACCCGGCGGCCGTGGCGCAGGGATACGGCGGTCCCGACATGGCCTGGGGGCGGTTCGCCGAGGCGTGCTACGCCATCGCGCGCGGCGTGCCGTGGTTCGCGTCCAACACGGATCTGACGATTCCGAGCGCGCGGGGGATCGCGCCGGGCAACGGCGCCGCGGTCGAGGTCGTACGGATCGGGACGGGCGCCGAGCCGCAGGTGGCGGGGAAGCCCCTGCCTCCGATGCACCGGGAGACGATCCTGCGGACGGGGGCGAAGCGGCCGCTGGTCGTGGGGGACCGGCTGGACACCGACATCGAGGGAGCGATCTCCGGTGAGGTCGACTCGCTGCTCGTCCTGACCGGTGTGACGGACGCGGCCCTGCTGATCGCCGCCGAGCCCCGGCACCGGCCGACGTATGTGGACGCGGATCTGCGCGGGTTGCTGACCGGGCAGCCCGAAGTGTCGGAGACGGACGGCGGGTTCGGCTGCGGCGGGTGGACCGCTTCCGTACGCGGGAACACGCTGGCGCTCGACGGGGACGGTGCGGCGCTGGACGGGCTGCGTGCTCTGTGCGCGGCCGCCTGGACGGACGCGGGCGACGGCTCCTGCGCGCGGGACGCGGGCAAGGCGCTGGCGAAGCTCGGCCTGTAGGCGCGGCGGGCGACGGGCCGGGAGCGGGGCCGGGAGCGGGGGCGGCCGGCCCGGCAACGGGCGGCGGGCGTGGAGACGGTGGTGCGGGGGCCTGTTCGTGGCGGTACGTCCCTCATGCGAACAGGATCAGAGGGTAGGCTAACCTAACCTGGTGTTGGTCGACAGTCCCTCTCAGCAAGGTGTGGAGCCGGCGGCCCCGGCCGCGCCCCGCAAGCGCCGGGCGCCTCGCGCCGCAGGGCTGCTCCTCGCCGTCGGCGTCCTGCTGCTGGTGTGCACCGCGAGCATCGCGATCGGCGCCAAGCCGGTCCCCCTCGGCGAGGTGTGGCACGGCCTCTTCCATGCCACGGGCACCGGGGACGATGTCATCGTGGCCGATGTCCGCCTGCCGCGTACGCTCCTCGGGCTGCTCGTCGGGGTCGCCCTCGGGCTGGCCGGCGCCGTGATGCAGGCGCTCACCCGCAACCCGCTCGCCGAGCCGGGGCTGCTGGGCGTGAACGCGGGGGCGGCCGCCGCTGTCGTCTCCGCCATCAGTTTTCTGGGCGTCACCTCAGTCACCGGGTATGTGTGGTTCGCCTTCCTCGGCGCGGCGATCGTCTCGACCGCCGTCTACCTGCTGGGCGGCAGCCGTGGTGCCACCCCCGTACGGCTCGCACTCGCCGGAACGGCGGCCACCGCCGCGCTCTACGGCTACGTCAACGCCGTGCAGCTGCTGGACTCCGCCGCGCTCGACCGGCTGCGCTTCTGGACCGTCGGCTCCCTCGCGTCCGCCGACATGTCGACCGTCGGGAAGGTGTGGCCGTTCATCGCCGCCGGCACACTCCTCGCGCTGCTGATCGCCCGGCCGCTGAACGCCATGGAGATGGGCGACGACACCGCCCGCGCCCTGGGCGCGCGGCTGACCCGTACCCGCGTCCTCGCGATGGTCTCCGTCACCCTGCTGTGCGGCGCCGCGACGGCGGCCTGCGGGCCGATCGTCTTCATCGGGCTGATGGTGCCTCACCTGGTGCGCGGCATCACAGGGCCGGACATGCGGTGGATCCTGCCGTACGCGGCGGTGCTCTCGCCCGTGCTGCTGCTGGGAGCGGACGTGGTGGGCCGGGTCGTCGCCAGGCCCTCCGAACTCCAGGTCGGTATCGTCACGGCGCTGATCGGCGGGCCCGTCTTCATCCAGCTCGTACGCCGCAAGAGGATGGCCCAGCTGTGAGCGTGTTCTCCCGGGAGAAGGTCCCCGGCCGCGCCGCCGCGCGTACGTTCCGTACGCCTGGCGGGCTCTCCGTACGGGTCGGCGGCCGCTCGGCTCTCGTCGTCCTGCTGCTCGCCGTCACCGCGCTGGCTGCCGGGGTGGTGCTCGTCGGCAGTGGGGACTATCCGATGTCTCCGGGCGATGTCATCGCGACCCTGGCCGGAAACGGCACACCGGGGCAGGAGTTCATCGTCCTGGAGCTGCGGCTGCCGCGTGTCCTGGTCGGGCTGCTCGTCGGCGCCGCGCTCGGCATCGGCGGCGCGGTCTTCCAGTCCGTCACCCGCAATCCGCTCGGCAGCCCCGATGTGATCGGTTTCGGGCAAGGAGCGACCGTCGGCGCACTGAGTGTGATCGTTCTCTTCCACGGTGGCGCGGTCGCCGTCGCGGGCGGCGCGATCATCGGGGGTGTGCTGACCGGCGCCGGCGTCTATCTGCTGGCCTGGAAACGCGGGGTGCACGGCTACCGGCTGGTGCTCGTCGGGATCGGCGTCGCCGCCATGCTCACCGCCGCGAACCACTATCTGGTCACCAAGGCCGATCTGATCGACGCGACCCGGGCGGTGCTCTGGATGACCGGCTCGCTCGACGGGCGCGACTGGGCCCAGGTCCGGCCGCTGCTCGCGGTCTGCGCCGTACTCGTCCCGCTGACGCTGGGATACGGACGGCCGCTGCGCATGATGGAGATGGGCGACGACGCCGCGTACGCGCTCGGCGTGCCGGTCGAACGGACCAGGGTGGTCCTGATGAGTTCCGCCGTACTTCTCGTCGCGGTGGCGACCGCGGCGGCGGGCCCCATCTCCTTCGTGGCGCTCAGCGCCCCTCAGCTCGCCCGCCGGCTGACCCGCTCGCCGGGGCCCGGCCTCGGCCCGGCCGCCGCGATGGGCGCGGTGCTGCTGCTCGTCGCGGACGGGATCGCCACCTCGGCCTTCGGCGCCCGGCAACTGCCCGTCGGGGTGGTGACGGGGGTGCTCGGCGGCTGCTACCTGCTCTGGCTCCTGGTCACCGAACGCAAGGCAGGACGCATATGACCCCCGTGGACACCAGGAGTACGACCATGCAGCGCCTCGCCGCGGAATCGGTGACCCTCGGCTACGACCAGCGGATCATCGCCCGCGATCTGTCGGTGGAGATCCCCGATCACTCCTTCACGGTGATCGTCGGCCCGAACGCCTGCGGCAAGTCGACCTTGCTGCGGGCGCTCTCCCGGATGCTCAGGCCCACCGAGGGGCGCGTCCTGCTGGACGGCGCCGCCATCCACTCCCTGCCCGCGAAGCGGGTGGCCAGGACCCTCGGCCTGCTGCCGCAGTCGTCCATCGCGCCCGACGGCATCACGGTCGCCGATCTGGTGGCGCGCGGCCGCTATCCGCACCAGGGACTGCTGCGCCAGTGGTCGCCGCAGGACGAGCGCGTCGTCGAGGAGTCGATGGCGTCGACCGGCGTCGGTGAACTCGCCGACCGCTACGTCGACGAACTGTCCGGCGGCCAACGCCAGCGCGTCTGGATCGCGATGGCGCTCGCCCAGCAGACGCCGCTGCTGCTGCTCGACGAGCCCACCACCTACCTCGACATCCAGCACCAGATCGACGTGCTGGACCTCTGCGCCGAGCTGCACGAGACCCAGGGCCGTACGCTCGTCGCCGTTCTGCACGACCTCAACCACGCGGCGCGCTACGCCACCCACCTCATCGCCCTGCGCGAGGGGCGGGTCGTGGCCGAGGGCGCACCGGCCGACGTCGTCACGGCCGAGCTGGTGGAGCAGGTGTTCGGCCTGCGCTGCCAGGTCATCGACGACCCGGAGACCGGCACCCCTCTGGTGGTCCCGGCGAGCCGCGGGGCGCGGCGGCCCGCCACCGTACGGTCCCCGGGCGGGCCGTCGTCGGGGTGACCGTCATGGTGGTGCCGCTCGCCGTGGTGCGGGTCGTCGCGGTGCCGCTCGCCGTGGTGCGGGTCGCCGGACCGGGGCCGGACCGGGACCGGGGCTCAGAGCAGTGACTTCAGGCGCAACAGGTCGCGGAAGCCCGCTTCCAGCCTGATCCGGCCCGAGGCCCAGGCGCGCCCGAAATGGAGCTCGCCGCCGACCAGCGCGACCAGATCGTCGCCCGTCATGGCGAGCCTGATCTGCGCCTTCCCGGGCGGTGGCCCTGCCACGGTGTCGGAGATCTGGATGCGGCCGTCCACCAGACGACCGGTGAAGGTGAGATCCAGATCCGTGATGTGGCAGCTGAGCGAACGGTCGAACCCGGCCGCGGTGCGGACGTCTCCGTCCGTGCGTGCCAGGTTGTCCGAGAACGTGTCGAGTGCGCTGCGGCACTCCTCCTTCGTCGCCATCGTGATCGACGGTACCCCAGGGCTTCGGGGTAGCGTCTGGGCATGAGCGACTCGATGGCGGGCCCGGCCGGACAGGGCGTCCGGAATGCCCCGGAAAGCAACCCCGCGTACGATGTGCCGGCGCCCCTCCCGCTCGGGGTGGAACGCGTCCCGACCGGCGATGCCGAGGTCGACGGACTGCTGGCGCGGCTCGCCGACGCCGACCACCTCCCTGCGGACGGCCATGCCGAGGTGTACGAGGATGTACACCGGGGCCTGCGGGACGCGCTGACCGCGCTCGACGCACGCCCGGCATCCCAGGGGCCCCAGGGACCTGTGGGGCCGCAGGGGCATCAGACGCCCCGGTGACCTCATCTCGCGTACGACCACAGGAGCTGAACCGAACGTGGCAGGACTGGCACGCCGCCGTCTCGATGCCGAGCTGGTACGCCGCAACCTCGCGCGCTCACGCGAGCACGCGAGCCAGCTGATCGCCGCGGGCCGGGTGACCGTCGGCGGCGCCACCGCGACCAAGCCCGCCACCCAGGTCGAGACCAGTGCCGCCGTGGTCGTCACCGAGGACGACGGCGATCCCGACTACGTCTCGCGCGGCGGTCACAAGCTCGCGGGCGCGCTGGCCGCCTTCACGCCGCTCGGACTGGAGGTCCAGGGCCGGCGGGCACTGGACGCGGGCGCGTCCACCGGTGGCTTCACCGACGTGCTGCTGCGGGCCGGCGTCCGCCATGTCGTCGCCGTCGACGTCGGCTATGGACAGCTCGCCTGGTCGCTGCGGAGCGATGCGCGTGTCACCGTCAAGGACCGTACCAACGTACGGGAGTTGACGCTCGACGCGATCGAGGGTGAGCCCGTCGATCTGATCGTGGGGGACCTGTCGTTCATCCCGCTCGGTCTGGTGCTGCCCGCGCTGGTGGGCTGCTCGGCCCCCGACGCGGACCTCGTGCTGATGGTCAAGCCGCAGTTCGAGGTCGGCAAGGAGCGTCTCGGCAGCGGAGGCGTCGTCCGCAGCCCGGAGCTGCGCGCCGAGGCGGTACGGGAAGTGGCCCGGCGGGCGGCCCAACTCGGTCTCGGCGTAAGGGGAGTGACCGCGAGCCCGCTGCCGGGGCCGTCCGGGAATGTGGAGTACTTTCTGTGGCTCCGCGCCGGTGCGCCCGAACTGGACCCGGCGGACGTCGACCGCGCAGTGGCGGAGGGGCCCCGTTGACCACGAACACAGAACGCACCGTCTTCCTGCTGGCCCACACCGGCAGACCGGCAGCGATCCGCAGTGCCGAACTGGTGGTGAACGGACTGGTGCGCAGCGGCCTGGGCGTACGGGTCCTGGCCTCCGAAGCGGTCGATCTGCCGCTGCCGCCGTCCGTCGAGACGGTCCCCGAGGCCACGCCCGACGTACTCGACGGCTGCGAGCTGCTGATCGTGCTCGGCGGGGACGGCACGCTGCTGCGCGGCGCCGCGTTCGCGCGGGCCTCGGGCGTCCCGATGCTCGGCGTCAATCTCGGCCGGGTCGGCTTCCTCGCGGAGGCGGAGCGTGACGATCTGGACAAGGTCGTCAACCGCGTGGTCACTCGTGCGTATGAGGTTGAGGAGCGGATGACGATCGACGTCGTCGTGCGCAGCAACGGCGATGTGGTCCACACCGACTGGGCGCTCAACGAGGCGGCCGTGCAGAAGGACTCGCCCGAGCGGATGCTCGAAGTCGTCCTGGAGATCGACGGCCGGCCGGTCACCGGCTTCGGCTGCGACGGCATCATCTGCGCCACACCCACCGGGTCGACGGCGTACGCCTTCTCGGCCGGCGGTCCGGTGGTCTGGCCGGAGGTCGAGGCCCTGCTGATGGTGCCGATCAGCGCGCATGCCCTCTTCGCCAAGCCCCTGGTGACCTCGCCGACCACGGTGCTCGCGGTGGAGGTGCAGCCGAACACGCCGCGAGGCGTCCTGTGGTGCGACGGACGCAGGACCGTCGAGCTGCCGCCGGGGGCGCGGGTGGAGGTACGGCGCGGCGCCGTCCCCGTACGGCTCGCGCGGCTGCATCACGCGTCGTTCACGGACCGGCTGGTGGCCAAGTTCGCCCTGCCCGTGTCGGGCTGGCGCGGGGCTCCGCACTGAGACCCGATGGGCCGTGGAGGGTGCGTTCCGGGTCCTTCCGGGTGGGGTCCGTCGCACGGCGGGCCCAGGACCTCGTATGGTCATGAGCGTGTTGGAGGAGATGCGGATACGGTCACTCGGGGTCATCGACGATGCGGTGGTCGAGCTGTCACCCGGCTTCACGGCGGTGACCGGCGAGACAGGCGCCGGCAAGACCATGGTCGTCACCAGCCTGGCGCTGCTGCTCGGCGGCCGTGCTGACCCCGCCCTGGTGCGGATCGGGGCGAAAGCGGCGGTCGTGGAGGGGCGGCTCACCCTGTCCGCCGGTTCCCCCGCCGCCCTGCGCGCCGAGGAGGCCGGAGCCGAGCTGGACGACGGCACGCTGCTCATCAGCAGAACCGTCTCGGCGGAGGGGCGCTCACGCGCCCATCTCGGCGGCCGCTCCGTGCCGGTGGGAGTACTGACCGAACTGGCGGACGACCTCGTCGCCGTACACGGCCAGACCGACCAGCAGGGCCTGCTGCGGCCCGCGCGGCAGCGCAAGGCCCTCGACCGGTACGCGGGCGACGCGGTCTCCGTGCCGCACGCCACCTACGCGGCGGCCTACCGCAGGCTGCGGGCCGTCGCCACGGAACTGGACGAGCTGACCACGCGGGCCCGGGAGCGGGCCCAGGAAGCCGATCTGCTCCGCTTCGGGCTGAACGAGGTCGCGGGTGTCGAGCCGAGGGCGGGGGAGGACACCGAACTCGCCGCCGAGGCCGAGCGGCTCGGCCACGCGGAGGCGCTGGCGTCAGCCGCGGCCCTCGCGCACGCGGCGCTCGCCGGCAACCCCGAGGACCCGGAGGGCGTCGACGCGACGACGCTCGTCGCGGGCGCGGGACGATCGCTGGAGACCGTACGGGCCCACGACCCGGCGCTCGCCGGGCTCGCCGACCGGATGGGCGAGATCTCCATCCTGCTGGCCGACGTCGCGGGGGAGCTCGCCGGATACGCGGACAACCTGGACGCCGATCCGCTCCGGCTGGCGGCGGTGGAGGAGCGGCGGGCCGCACTCACCGGCCTGACCCGGAAATACGGTGCGGACATCACCGCCGTCCTGGCCTGGGCGGAGGAGAGCGCCGCCCGGCTGACCGAGCTGGAGGGCGACGACGACCGGATCGGCGAACTGACCGTCGAGCACGATGCCCTGCGCTCCGATCTGTCCGTTCTCGCCCAGGCGTTGACCGATGCCCGCACGGAGGCCGCAGCGCGTTTCGCGGAGGCTGTGACGGCGGAGCTGGCCTCCCTGGCCATGCCGCACGCGCGGGTCTCGTTCGACATCCGGCAGACCGAGTCCGCCGACGAGACCTCCGGGGTCGAGGTGGGCGGCCGCTCCGTGGTGTACGGGCCGCACGGCGTGGACGAGGTCGAACTGCTGCTCGCACCTCACCCGGGTGCCCAGCCCCGGCCGATCGCCAAGGGCGCGTCGGGCGGTGAGCTCTCACGGGTGATGCTCGCGGTGGAAGTGGTCTTCGCGGGCACCGACCCGGTGCCGACGTACCTCTTCGACGAGGTGGACGCCGGGGTCGGCGGCAAGGCGGCGGTCGAGGTGGGCCGCCGGCTGGCGAAGCTCGCCAAGTCCGCTCAGGTGGTGGTGGTGACGCACCTGCCGCAGGTCGCGGCCTTCGCCGACCGCCAGCTGCTGGTCGAGAAGACGAACGACGGCTCGGTGACACGCTCGGGCGTGACGGTCCTGGAGGGCGAGGAGCGGGTACGGGAACTGTCCCGGATGCTGGCCGGTCAGGAAGACTCCGAGACAGCCCGCGCCCACGCGGAAGAACTCCTGGCCACGGCCCGCGCCGACGCGTAGCGCCTTCGGGAGGGCGCTGACGACGACGGCCGAGCGACGACGGGCCGAGCGAAGACTGGCGGAGTGACGGCCGGCGGGCGCCTCAGCGGTCTTGTGGGTGGCTCCCGCCCACGGGGCCGGGTCACTGGCCGGGGCGGTCCCGTCCGGCCACGCGCGACGGGCAGCGGCCGGGAGCCGGGTGCCTCGCGGGCGCTGCCGGGCCGGGGCACGGCTTCCTGAGTGCGACCCTCCCGATGCCTGGGCCTCGGGAGGCCGGTCCGCCGCCGAGGTGTTCCCCCTCAGCCGTCTTCTCGGCTGCCCCGCATGAACACCACGACCAGCAGAACCGCGCCCGGGCGTTTCGCACACGAAGGTCAGAGCGGGAAACCCACAGCGCGTCGTACCCGCGCCGAAGGTTCGGCCGGCTGACCACCCAGGAACGTTACGGGGTGGTCAGCCGAGCGCCTTCTCGATGGCCTCGAAGACATCGGCGTCGGTCTCCTGCTGCCAGGACGGCAGATCGGGCCAATCGGCCACGTAGCCGGGCTTCGGGTCCTCGAAGTGCTTGAACATCTGGGCGGTCCAGCACGTCGCGACGAAGCGGCTCTTCTGCTCGCGGGACAGCCTCGACGTGTGGCGCCGCTGAGTTCGATGAACTGCCGGACCTGGTCGTGGACCGATCCGGCGGCTTCACGTTCCCACTGCGGGGTGTCGTCCCACGGGGTGACATAGCCGGCCTTCGGTTCCCCGGGGAAGTGCTGACGCACTCCCGCGATCCAGGTTTCCCGGAACAGTCGTGCGCCTTCGGTCTGCGACATTCCTACCCCTCTCGTCACGGCGTGCTCAGCGTGGCGATCTCCGCCCTCAGCTCCGTCCCCGGCTCCGGCCCCAGCTCCGGCCCGCGACGATCGCGGCTCAAGGTATCGGAAGAGCCTGCCTCGGCGTGCTCGCCCTCGGTACGGCGGCGGTGGCGGGCAACGGCCGTGCCGGGTTGGCCGTTCACGTACTGGGAGTCGTCGTCGCGACGGCGTACGGTGACAGGTGTGGCCGGCGGACCACGGCCGGACCGGCCGAGGGGCTGACTCACCCATGTGAGTGATCCCGGGCGCGGAGTTGAGGCGCCGGACACAGGAACGGCGCCTCCACGGTGCCGGAACGCGCGTACGGGCTGGCATCCTTGGCGCAGTCCCCGATCCCGATCCAGGAGCCTTGACCACGTGACACCACTGCGTACGGTCCAGGTGCTCGGCGGAGGCAGCGCGGGCAGCAGCGCGCACGTCCGGTCGCTGGCGGGGGGTCTGGTCGACAGGGGCGTACGCGTCACGGTCTGCGCCCCGGCCGAGCTCGACCACGCCTACGACTTCCGGGGGGCCGGGGCACGCCATGTCCCCGTACCGCGCCGCAGCGACCCGGCCGCCTTCGCCGCGCTGCGGGCGGCCTGCGCGGGCGCCGATGTCGTCCACGCGCACGGACTGCACGCCGCCGTGCGAACCGTGATCGTGCTCGGCGGGCTGGACGTACCGCTGGTCGTCACCTGGCACACCCGCGCGCACGCCGACGGACCGCGCGGCCAGGTGCTGCGGCTGCTGGAGCGACGGGCCGTCAGGGCGGCGGCCGTCGTACTCGGCGCCTCCTCGGAACTGGTCGACCGGGCCCGCAGCCGCGGCGCGCGCGACGCCCGCCTCGCGCCGGTCGCGGTCCCGGCCCCCCGCCACCCGGCCGGGGGGCCCGAGAGCAAGGCGCGGGCCGAACTCGGCTCGGTGGAGAGGCCGTTGGTGATGGCCGTCGGCAGTCTGGTGGCGGACCAGGGGTACGACACCCTGCTGGACGCGGCCAGGACCTGGCGCGGCCTCGATCCCACCCCGCTGCTCGTCATCGCCGGTGAGGGCCGTGAGCGCGGCAGGCTGCAACGACGTATCGAGAACGGGGAGTTGCCCGTACGGCTGATCGGCCGGCGCGACGACATCACCGAACTTCTCGCCGCCGCCGATCTCGCGGTACTGCCCAGCCGCTGGGAGGCCCGCTCCGTGCTGGCGCAGGAGGCGCTGCGGCTCGGCGTGCCGTTGGTCGCCACGGCGGTCGGAGGAATCCCCGAACTGGTCGGCGACGCCGCTGAACTCGTCCCGTACGGGGACGCGGCGTCCCTCTCCCTGGCGGTCCAGCGGCTCCTCGGCGATCCGGGACGCAGGGAGCGACTGGCGGCGGCGGGAAGGGCACAGGCGGCGACCTGGCCGACCGAGGACGAGACGATCGCGCAAGTGCTCTGCGTATACGACGAGTTGACGCAGGCGCGGCGCCCCCGCTGAGAGAACGCGCACCTGCTCCCGACGCTCACAGCGCCGGGTCGTGCGGTAAGCCCCGGTCCGGTGGTGAGGCGGCGCTCGCCGACCTTGAGCGGCGACGCGATGTGCACCCCGCGACATGCCGAAGGGCCCGGCAGGGGGCGGATCATCCGCCCCCTGCCGAACCCTCGAAGCGCCGTGACCGCTCGTGTAGGTTTCGCCAGTCTGGTTCATCGTTAGGTCTCCTGACCTGGTGTTTCAGGAGCAGTCCTGTTGTTCTGTCGGTGGTTTTGTCCTGTGGGTCTGTCGTTTTCCTCAGTGCCGCGTGGCTTTGCCACGAGAATGGGCTCTGGCTCAGGTTCTGTGATAGGTGACGCTATGTCACTGCTCGACATCGAACAGCGCGATTGACGGTGGTGGCGGAGCAAGGACTGCACGAAGGCGGTTGAGGTTGGCTCGCCACTGCTTCCAGTCTTCCGGGTCGACCCAGTTCGAGGCTGGCCCAGCCTCGTCGCTGATGATGCGCGCGAGGGCCTCGTCCGCGAGCGTCCGGAGATCGTCAGGGAAGGCGGGCATGGGTGCTTCAGGGCCGTAAGGTGTATCGATTGGGTCGCCGCCAGGGCATTGCGCCGCAATCAGTGCCGCTGCGGCCACAGCTTCTTCCCCTTCGGCGAGCCAGCCGGTGGCGTCGACGGTGCGCGTGAGGACGCCACGGATCAGTGCCTCGCGTTCCCCGGGTTTGGCGTCGTCGAGATCGTCGGCGAAGTCCGCCGCCGTGTCGTTGTCGAAGGGGCCAGTGTCCCAGGTGCCCATGTTGATCTCCTCGCGTAGTTCCGCCCGGATCTTCGCATCAGCTGCTGACATTTCGATCACTGTGCGAGCAGGACGCGCTTCCGCAGAAGGGCGAAGCCAGCCCGCCCGAACATCTGGCACTTGAGCATCTTGATCCGGTTGACATGGCCCTCGACCGCGCCCGAGCTCCAGGGCAGGGTCAATCCGGCGGCGACGGCGGCGAGGTCGCGGTCGATGCCGGCGGCGAGCGTGTGGAGACTGGGCAGGTCATCCTGCCGGACGGCGTCGAGCCAGTCCGGGAGGCGTTCGCCCTGGCGCTCGGTGAGCATGACCGCGAAGGAACGGACATGCCGGGTGACGGCATCGAGCTCGGGGCAGTGAGTGCGGACGGTCTTGAGGTGCAGCTGCTCGGGCTCGGTGAGGGTCTCCGGGCGGCTGAGGATCCACCCGGAGACGGTCCGGGGCGAGGGCGGCCGGGCGGTCACCGGGCGCGGTGAGGTGCGCTTCTTGTGCAGGCATGCACGGACGCGCTGGTAGCTGCCTTAGTAACCGAGCGGCACGATCTCTTCCCACAGTTTCCAGGCGTTGGTGACACCCTCGTTCCACCGGTCGTCCAGGTAGGGCTTGTAGTCATCGAGGACCGAGGGCCGGTTCTGTTACTGGCCGGTGAACAGCTCCTCCGGAGCCGCTGCGCGGCGAGCTGCTTGACGGTCCGCCAGGTCATGCCGAGCTGACGCTGGATCGAGCGGCGGCTGTGCCCGGCTTCCAGCAGTGCGTGGACGGCGGCGTGGCGGGCCCGGGTGCGGTCGGCGAACCGGTGCCCGGTCGGCCAAGGCGAACCGGGCGGTTCCTCTTCCGGGGCGGGCTCCGGCTCAGGTCCGGGGGCGGCCGGGACAAGGGCGCCGAGGCAGCTGCGGTGCTGAGCGACGGCCCGCTCGGCGGCTTCGCTCAGGTTGTGCCAGAGATGCCACCGGTCCGCGACCTGGACGGCCTGCGGTGCGCCGGCGCTGGCGCCTTCGGCGAAGAACGGAGCCCGGTCCCGGCAGATGACCTCAATGCCTGGCCGATCGGCGAGCCAGGCCGCGAGGCTGGACGCTTCCCGGTCCGGCAGCAGGTCGATAGGGCGGCGGGTTTCGACGTCGACCAGGACGGTGCCGTAGTGGCGGCCTTTGCGAGTGGCGTACTCGTCGACGCCGACCACACGCGGGGCGGCCACTTCGGGATCGGGCAGCGCGTCGACCAGCCGGAGCACCGTGCTGCGGCTGACGGACAACCCGAGAACGCGGGCGATGCGGGCTCCGGCCCGGCCCGCGAGGGCCAGGCCGACCGCGGCCAGGGTTGACCGCTGCCGTTCGGTCCGCTGACCGTGCCGCCGTGTCAGACCGGGTATCTGCTCGACGAAGGTACGGCGTGCGCAACCCGAGTTCCAGCAGACGAACCTACGGACCCGCAACTGGAGAACAACGCTTCGGCCACCGCTCGGCACATCAGTGGGAAACCGCAGCTAGGAACCATGAACCTGGTCCGACCAGACTCCGCAGACCGGGCACACGGCCCCGTCCGCGATGCATTGCGCATCAACGCGCACCATCTCGATGTCCACGTCCACCGACAGCACTGCGACGTCCGCGATCGACGGGAACAACAACTCCTTCAGCCGGAGCCCGACCTCTTCCACGGCCCCGAACTGTCGACCCAACCCCCATACCCACGGACCATTTTCGGGCGACTTCGCGTACAGCTCGACGGGCCCGGGAGTGTCACTCAGAGTGGCCGCGTCACAAAACCTGAGCCAGAACCCAATCTTCTGACCCCGATCGTCAGAAGAGCGGGCCGACAGTGGGATGTGAGACCAAGGCACAGGCCGCGATCTGCAGTTGTTCTTCCCATGCCGCCTCGTCGAGCCCAGCGTGTACTCGATGCAGCACGCGCATGACGGGAGTAGCGCCAAGAATGCTTGCTCCTCAGCGGTCTCGACCTCCGTCTCCGACCACTCGTCCGATGCCAACTCGGCAAGATCGACCTCCCCGGCGGTGAATCGCGCGGCCAGCCTGCGCAGCGCGTATCGTCGGGCCATGTAACGATCGGGCAGCCTGATCCCCAATTCTTGAAGAGCCTGCTCGAATATGCCACGGATGTCCCGGGGGTCCGCATAACGCGGCAGACCGGCGAGCTCGCACAGGGCCGGCGCGTCCATTCCGACTGCGAGTGCCTGGGCAGCGGTCATCGGGAGGTCTTCCGGACACACCTGATCCGCCTGATACAGCCACGCTGCCTCCAGCAGGGGCGGATACGCGCTGCGGACAGGGCTGCCAGGATCGGATGTGTCGTCTATCGCTGCCATGATTCATACGATGCCAGCACGGCTCGCGAGAGTGCCCGGAAATTTTGACCGTCCCGGCAAACCGCCCTGCGGACTTACCCAACTCGTGCTGTTGCCCCGGTGACACTCTGCGACTCCCGGGTCTGTCAAACGAGCGGTGTACTGGGGTTGTTGAGGGCTACTGACGTGCTGCGGAGAGCCGGCCGTCGAAGGTGATGTCGAAGGCGTTCAAGGCTGTCTTCCAGCGCATGGTCCAGCGGGCCTGGCCCTTGCCGGTCGGGTCGAGCGACATGATTGCCATGTAGACGCACTTCAGGGCGGCTTGCTCGTTTGGGAAGTGGCCGCGGGCCTTGACCGCCCGGCGGATCCTGGCGTTGACGGACTCTATGGCGTTCGTGGTGCAGACGATGCGGCGGATCTCGGTGTCGAAGCGGAGGAACGGGGTGAACTCCTCCCACGCGTTCTCCCAGAGCCGCACAATTGCCGGATACTTCTTGCCCCACGTGTCGGCGAACTCGGCGAACCGCTCAAGGGCCGCGTCCTCGGTCGCCGCGGTGTAGACGGGCTTGAGGAGCTTGGCGATCTTGTCCCAGTCCTGGCGGGCGGCATAGCGGAAGGAATTCCGCAGCAGGTGGACCACGCAGGTCTGCACGATCGTCTTCGGCCAGACGGTCTCGACCGCGTCGGGCAGCCCCTTCAGTCCGTCGCAGACCAGCATGAGGACGTCGTTCACGCCGCGGTTCTTGATCTCGGCGAGGATGTGCATCCAGTGCTTGGGACCCTCGCCGCCGTCGCCGGCCCACAAGCCGAGGATGTCCCGCCGGCCCTCGGCCGTGACGGCCAGGGCCACATAGATGGGCCGGTTCGCCACGGCGCCGTCGCGGATCTTCACATGGATCGCGTCGATGAAGACCACCGGATAGACCGCGTCCAGAGGCCGGTTCTGCCACTCGGCCTTGCCGTCGAGGACCTTGTCCGTGATCGTGGAGATCGTCTGGCGCGACACCTCGGCGCCATAGACCTCGGACAGGTGGGCCTGGACCTCACCGGTCGTCAGGCCCTTCGCGGCGAGCGAGATGACCATCTCGTCGACGCCTGAAAGGCGTTTCTGCCGCTTCTTGACGATCTTCGGCTCGAAGGAGCCCTCGCGGTCGCGAGGCACGGATATCTCCACCGGGCCGACATCGGTCAGCACGGTCTTGGCCCGGGTGCCGTTGCGCGAGTTGCCACCATTCTTCCCGGCGGGATCGTGCTTGTCATAGCCGAGGTGGTCGGTGATCTCGCCCTCGAGAGCGGACTCCAGAAGCCGCTTGGTCAGCTGCTGGAGCAGCCCGCCCTCGCCGGTCAGCTGCAAGCCCTCGGCCTGAGCCCGACTCACGAGCTCGTCGATCAGCCGGTCGTCCATGGACGGCGGCACCACAGCCTCAGACGGCTCGACGGTCTCGGCCTCGGTCACGTTGTTGCTGGTCATCGATGCATCTTCCATGATCGGGAGTTACACCGAACGTTTTACAGTCCCGCCCGTAGCCTTCGTGCTTGGCTCGCATACTGATCTGATGAGTCCGATCTCCACACACCATCGGTTCCGGGACCCACGCAGCACGAAGTACGACTTCCTCGCCTCTGTCCTCGTGCGCTGTCCCGGCTGCGAGAAGGTCGCGCACGTTGGGACAGCACCAGACCCGGACGGAGGGTACGACCAGGGTCTTTTCGCTCCAAGGCGTCTCGTCTGCCGGAACTGCGGGACGGCGAAGGAATGGAGCCGCAGGCGTGTGACCTTGCCCAGGGACCGGAACGAATCGGCCGCAGATCCGTACTTCGGCGTCCGTCTGTGGCTGCAGACCGAGACCCGGCACGGGTGGGTATGGGCCTACAACCTCGAACACCTCGACGTGATCAGGCGATTCGTGCAAGCACCGCTACGCGAAGGGGTTCCCTGGCACGAAAAGGGCCGAAGGATGACCGTGGTGGCTCGCCTGCCCGCATGGATGCAGCAAGCCAAGAACCGTGACGAGGTGCTGCGGGCCATCGCCCGCATCCACGCCTCACTGCTCCGTGCCTGACTCTGGAACACCGAGCTCCTCGCTCATCCCGTGACGCGTCTTGGCTTGCTGGACCCCCGTCTCACTCGGGCCGGGGTGAGTTTGTTCGGCTGGGCCGGCCGTTCCGGGGGGAGTTTTAGAAGTCCGGCTTCGCGCAGTTCCCCAACCTGTCCCTGACCGTGGTCTCGGCAGCGCCGAAACCGATTGAGTATGCCATCACAGTCGTGATACCACTTCATGATTCGTAAGATGATCACGAGTTGAGCAAGGAGTTGGTGAGCATGGCGCTTGGAGAACTGGTGAATCTGCGGGCCATGGGTCCCGCAGACGCCGAGGCACTGTGGCGCTGGAACCACGACCCCGAGGTCATGCGGTGGATGGACGACACGTACGCCCAGTCGGTGGAGCGCGTCCGCACGTGGCTGGAGGAGCGCCCCCGCAACACCTACGGCGACTTGCTCCTTGGCATTGAGGCGCTCGCCGACGACACTCTCATCGGCCTCGTCATGCTGCACGATGCGGACCCGGAGAAGGGCATCGCGAAACTCGATATCTACCTGGGCGAGAAGGCGTACTGGGGCCGCGGCTACGCCACGGATGCAGTGCGAACTATCTGCCGCTACGGCTTCGAAGACATGCGCCTCCACAAGATAACGCTGACCGTGGTCACCGAGAACCAGGCCGCGCGCAAGGTGTACCAGAAGGTTGGCTTTGTTGAGGAGGGCCGGCTTCGTCAGGTCTTCCGGCGTGACGGCAAGTGGTACGACATGTTCACGATGGGTTTGCTGGCGAGCGAGCTCCGCTGAGTCCGATTCAGGCGATGCGTCGCCGCGGTCAGTGAGTAATAGGTGCGTCGGCGTGCGGAACCTGGCCGTTCGGCTCGGGATTCGAGGCGGCTTGTGAGCCAGCCGGCTGCTTCCAGGCGCTTGAGCTGCTTGTAGACGGTATTGAATGGAATTCCGGTGGCGGTGTGGATCCGGGCTGCGTACGTTTCCTGGTCGTCGTCAGCCAGTAGGTGGTGCAGGAGGGGCTGCAGGGGCGAAGGGACGTTCAGGTGCCGAATTGGCGTGTCTGGGTGCAGAGTGGTCAGTGCTGCGTGTGCGCCATCCACGGTTCTGGCTGCAGCAGTCAGGACATCTTGCCCTGGCATGGGTTCGATGTTGGAACCGAGGCTGTGACGCATGAGTTCTTGGATATGGCTGCCCTTGAGGTGTTGCAAGAGCGTCGTCCCGCGGCTGGTTGGTCGCTGGGATCTGTGGCGGCCGGGTCGTTGGAACAGTTGAGCGACGATGTCGCGTTCCAGTTGGACGAACTGTAGAGCGAGAACGGACTGCGTAACCCCAAGATACGTAGCCGCAGTTCTGGCGGTGGGGAAAGCCATGCAAATCTGAAAACGACGCAGGCGAAGCCAACCATGCAAGGTTCCCTCTACTGCTGCCCTGATATCGAGAGGCACTGATTTGTCGATTTTTGTCGTCAGAGCGGGTCGGCTGTGAACACCCATAGGGCGACGAGGGATGCCGAGTTTTTCCAGCCGGTTGAGGATGGCGCTGGTGCTGACCCCGACATCTTGGGCGATTTCTTCAGCTGTACGGACCCTGAGGAGATATTGCTGTCGCAGCCAGTCGTTATCGATAGGCTGCGGCCGGTTTCCATGATAGATCTCTATTTTGAGCTCTTGCGCCCGCAGGATCACTTGCTTTGCCGATAAGTCGTACTCCTCGGCGATTTTGCGGAGAGTCTTCTTCTCTAGCGTGTACTCGCGATGCAGGAAATCGGGTGTGAAGAGTCGACGTCCTCGCTCACGGATACGCCAGCTACCAAACGGTGACGTCGGGCTGGTGGCCTCTTTGTGTGATCTTTCCCAAGTCCTCTGGAAAATTTCGCTCATGCCTTGAAGGTCTGAAAGCGATAGTGACTGCAGAAGCGTGGAGAAGGGGGTGTCCGCCGCTGCGAAGATTGACTCGGCGCTCATCTTTCTATCAATGAGGAGGGAGTCGAATTTGTGCTGGGCCTGGAGCAGAGGATGCTGTGGGTCGAGGCCCAACGGAGGTGCGGTGGTTAGATCGGTGCCACAAATGCTTCGTCGGCCGGTTCGGCGCACGCAGTGCTCTGGGGGGTGTAGGTGTACTGGCCTGGGTAGGAACTCGCGCGGCTCTTTGTGGCAATTCGGGCAAACATTGTGCAGGAGCGCGTGATGCTTGGTGCAGGCGAAAGACCAAGGCAGCCACCAGCGTGTGGGATAACGACCTTGCATCTCGGGCAGACACTGCGGACAGAACCGCCAGTGTGGCGCGCGGTGGCCGAAGATGTCTGCCGGCACGACGGCCCGGTCAAGCTGGCCGGCAGGCAGCGCAAGTTGCTTCTCCAGGCTCTGCAGTTTTGGGCATCCAGCCCGACGAGGAGGTAGTGGGTCCGCTCGGCCATGGGCAGGCTCAGAGCGTCCACGAGCGCGGACAGGGAAGTCCAGGAGCGGCGGGCGAGGGCCTCCAGCCAGCTGTCCAGGCTCTCACCGGGCTGCGGGAGGATACGGATCGCCAGGGTGCGAAGTTCGCTCACGACGCCTTCCTCCGGTTCTGTCCGGGGCGACTGACGAGGCGGCCGGCATCTAGGGCCTGTGTGAGGTCGTGATCATTCGGTCGCCGGTAAGAGGTCGTTGATCCAGATCAGGGAGGCCCGGAGGTGGAGTCCGGCGTCGTAGCT
>NZ_JBITDJ010000036.1:0-24483 GCF_044454085.1 Streptomyces sp. NPDC051569 | reverse complement strand
GGGTCCGCCTCTTGGGGGCGGGGGGGGTGCGCGGGGGGGGGGCGGTCGTGGGGGCTGGCGGAGCCGGGCGAAGGGCGGGGGGGGGGGGGGGGGCGGGGGGGGGGGGGGGGGGGGGGCGGGGGGGGGGGGGCCCCCCCCCCCCCCCCCCCCCCCCCCCGCCGCTCCACCTCTGCCCCAGCTGAAGACTGCCCCGCGTGTCAGTCGATGTCCATGAACTCGGGAGCGTCCGGGTCCGTCATGTCGATGTCCCCGTCCCGGGAGCCTGGTGTGTCGGGCGGTGCGTCCGCCATGTCGGTATCGCGGAACGGGTCGGCGTCACCCTCGACCACGCCTGGACCCGGGTCGTAGTTGGGGTTCGGGATGTAGCCCTGCGGGCCGCTCGTCCACACGCCCCTGATGTATTTCGGGTCGATGCCGCCGGGGAAAGCGACCTCCTCCTGGTCGGGGTAGGGGGACTGATCGCCGTAGGTGGCGTTGACATCGATCCCGCTGGTGGGCGTCCGGATGTCATAGACGTACTTCGCACCCCAACTGAACGCGAGATTCCCCGAGTACGAGGTGGAGACGTAGATCGCGGGCGTGTTGCTCAGTACGTAGTTGTCCAGATCCGCGTTCTCGGTGTTCTTGGGCTGGAAGCCCTCCTCGAAGATCACCGAAGGGTCGCGGTTGTCCGAGCGGTAGAGCGGTTCGTTCGTGGTGCGGTAGACGGCGTAGTCGGGGATGCCGTCCCAGTTGACGTCGGGGTTGGCGGCGATGTCACGCGGGCCGGGACCCTCGTCCTCGTTGGGGCAGTTGTCCGGACTCGTCATCTCCGTGTCGGAGTCCGTATGTGCCTGGTCGCCCCCCGTGTCGTCCCCCGCCACGCCGGCGTCGAACGCTTCCTGCGCCGCTTCCTCGGCTTCCTCGTACGTGTCGAAGCCGGAGAGGGAGAGCCCGGACATCGCGTCGATCAGATCCGCGATGTCTCCGTCCCGGTCGTCCTCGGGAGCGGCGATGAAGGAGTGGCTACTACGGTCGGTGGGGCGCTGTACGCGATCCCCGGGGGCCACGAGGACGCCCGTCGTGGCGTAGCTGTAGCTGTAGCGGGCGGCGCCGGCGGTCACCGGCGTCCTCACCGTGCTGGAGAAGGCCGCCTTCGTGGCGATGGGCCGCTGCGAGAGCAGCTGCGCTGCGGGTCCGTTCCCGTCGTCGCACTTGTCCCGGTCGTCGTCCTTGTCCTGGTCCTTGTCCTTGTCGTCCTGGTCGTTCTTGTCGTTCTTGTCGTCCTTCGTGTCGTCGTTTCCGCCGGTGGAGCTACCGCCGCTGCTGCTCCCTCCAGCGCTGCTGCCGCCGGAGCTGCCACTCGCACCACCGCTGCTGGCCCCGCCGGAGCTTCCGCCGCTGGCCCCGCCGGAGCTTCCGCCGCTGGCTCCGCCGGAGATGCCGCCGATGCTGCTGCCGCCGGAGATCCCTCCGATGCTGCCGCCGCTGCTTCCGCCGGAGGTGCCTCCGCTGGATCCTCCGCTGCTTCCGCCGCTGGCCCCGCCGGAACTGCCGCCGGAGGTGCCCCCGCTGCTTCCGCCGGAGCTTCCTCCGCTGCTTCCGCCGTTTGCTCCGCCGGAGTTGCCCCCGCTGCTGTTCCCGCCTGAGGAGTTACCTCCGGAGCTGCTACCGCCGCCGGTGCTGCCACTCGCTCCGCCGGTGCTGCCTCCGCCGCTGCTGCCTCCGCCGCTGCTCCCTCCGGAGGTTTTGCCACCGGAGGAGTTGCCGCCGGAAGCGCCGCCCACGGCAGCCGAGTCATCGTCGTCGCTTCCACCGGTGGAGCTTCCGCCGCTGGCTCCGCCGGAGTTTCCGCCGTTGCTGCTACCGCCTGACGCGTTACCGCCCGAGCTGTTTCCGCCGCCGCTGCTCTTTCCGCCGGAGTTGCCGCTAGCCCCGGAACTGTTACCGCCGGAGCTGCCGCTACCGCCGGAGCTTTTACCGCCGGAGGAGCCGCCCGAGACGCCGCCCACGACAGCCGGATTGTCGTCGTCGTCATCGTTTCCGCCGGTGGAGCTTCCGCCGCTTCCGTTGCTGCCGCCGGCGGTGCCGGAGCCGCCGCTCGCGCCACCGGAAGAGGTGCCCCCGGACGAACTACCGCCGCTGCTGTTGCCGCCGGAGGAATTGCCGGACCCTCCGTTGCCCCCGGACCCTCCGTTGTCCCCCGTCGAACCGTTCGCACCGGTCAAACCGTTCGCGCCGGTCGTACCGTTGTCGCCGGAGCCGCCGGTGGAGCTTCCGCCGTTCGCTCCGGAGCCACCGCCGGAACCACTTCCGCCGCTGCCGGTGCCCCCGCCGCCCCCGGTGCCACCACCGTCGCCGCCCTCTCCGCCCTCTCCGCCCTCTCCGCCCTCTCCAGCGACGACCGTCGTCCCGCAGGGGTCGCCGACTATGCGGCAGATCGTGGAGTGCAGGCCGTCGGAGATCTGGGGACCGACGCCGCCCAGGGCCATCGTCCCGATGATCAGCGCCACCAGGGTGATGAGTCCGACGTATTCGACAGCTGTCTGGCCGCGCTCGCGGCGCCACCTGATCAGGTGCGGCAGTGACGGGACCTTGAGGCGGAGAAGCCCTCCGCCTCTCGGGGGTGACGTGGGCAGCCGCAGTGACGGCGGAAGGTCGAACCAGGCGCGGGCGTTCCTGCCGGAGATCAGCAGCAGGAGTGCGCAGGGAAGCAGCATCTGGCTGAAGCCGCGCGTGGATCCGTTGTACAGGTTGACCAGGCTGCCGAGCAGCAGGACCACGGGTAAGGCGATCAGGCCGGTCCACACCCGCCTGCCGCCGGTCCCTAAGAACTGCGCGAGCACCAGGCCCAGGATGCCGGGCGCGAGGGCGTAACCGGCCAGCAATAACAGGGCGGGTGTCGCGGGCCCGTCGGTGATCATGGATATGACAAGTCTGAGCCCGCCCGCCGCCGTGATGGCGAACATCAGGTGCAGCAGGATCCGCGCCGCGCCGAGTGTGCGCGGCAGCTCCTGTCGGTCACCTCGCGCGCCGGCGCCTCGCACGGTTAAGACGTCTGACTCGGACACAGGGGAGCCCCCACGAGTTGGTCTCGGCATGCAGCCGACGGCGTTGAGCCACCGCTCCCCCGAGGGAGAAAATCCTAGGCACCGACCAGGCCCAGTCCGAAGGGCCCATGGGCCCACCGGGGGACCCAACCACGCGAGGAACGCGCTGGGCCCCCACCGTCCACCCCTTCGGCGAACTCCTCGACCAGCAGCCGCCCTCCGGCTCTGCGGGGGTTCCGGCCGTCAGGGTCGGGGCGTGTCGGGCTGGGGCTGGCCGGGTCAGAGCGAGCGAAGCCAGCGCTCGTGTGCCTCTTTCTGCGCGTCCACGGTGGTGACGGCCGACGGTGGGGCGTCGTCGAAGAGCTCCACCATGGCGTCGCGCCGACCCTGCGTTCCGTGGCGCAGCAGATAGGCGCGGCTGCTCCCGGAGCCCCGGAGCATGCCGCTCTGGGCGACATCGGGACGCGCCGCGTTGATCGCCAGCAGCCAGCCGCCCCCCTCCAGGTCACGTCGTACGGCCTCCAGGGCCGCCACGAGATCGTGCCCGAACGCCTCGGAGACTCCCCAGGGGCCGTCCGCTCTGACCTTGTACGACTCGGCGCGCGCGTCCACCGCCCAGGTCACCGTGGAGGCGGCGCGTTCCTCCCCACGGACCGCCGTTACGTCGTCGCGGTGTCCAAGGACGGTCTCGTCACTCATCGGTCGTCTCCTTCGCGGGCCGGCGGCCCTGACGCGGTCGTGCGGACGATGGTCGCGCTCACTGTCCCGCACCTCGGGCCAACGCCCGAACGCCGATCCGGGGAGAACCAACTGTCCCTCCACAGGACTGCGGGAGCGCTGGTGTGACGACACCTGCCGGTCACCGATCGGCTGCGACGGCCGGAGCCGCCCCGGCTCGGGACCCTATTCCTTGTATGACGTGTACCGGTCATAATGCGGGGGTTGTGCGACGTTTTCCCTGCGTTCTTTCGCACCCCCCTTCCCCATCCGCGCCCCCCACGGCCGACGAAGGAACCCCCACATGGGCACTGCCGCCCGTCTCAACCGCCGAGGTTTTCTGACCGGTGCGCTCGCCGTCTCCGCCACCGCTCTCGTAGGCGTCACTCCCGCTCACGCCGCCCCCACCGCTCACGCCGCCCCCGCCGCGCCCCCTCGTGCCCTCTCCGTCCAGGACTGGATGGGCGGCTTCGGCGACGGCACTCCCGTCCAGCAGCTGACCATCCCCGGTACGCACGACTCCGGCGCGCGCGTCGGCGGGCTGTATGTGGCCTGCCAGGAGACCAGCATCGCCGAGCAGCTGAACAGCGGCGTCCGCTTCCTCGATGTGCGCTGCCGGGCCTTCGAGAACGCCTTCCCCATCCACCACGCCGCGTTCTACCAGAACCTCAACTTCGACGATGTCCTCGTCGCCTGCCGGGACTTCCTCCTGGCGCACCCCTCCGAGACCGTGCTGATGCGGGTCAAGCAGGAGTACTCGGAGGAGAGCGACGCCGAATTCCGGCGCATCTTCGACGTGTATCTCGACGACAAGGGCTGGCGCTCGCTCTTCCGGCTCGACTCCACCCTGCCGACGCTCGGCGAGGCACGCGGACGGGTCGTGCTGCTCGCGGACAACGGCGGGCTGCCCGGGGTGCGGTACGGGGACGGCGCGCTGTTCGACATCCAGGACGACTACAACGCGCTGCCGGACGCCAAGTACCCCCAGATCGAGGCACAGTTCCGCGAGGCGGCCACCGGCCGGCTGCCCGGCAAGCTGTCCATCAACTACGTCAGTACGGCGGCCTACCTGCCGCCCCGCTGGAATTCCGACCAGCTCAACCCGAGGGTGCACACCTTCATCGACGGGTCCGAGGCGAGCGGCTGGCGCGGGCTGGGGATCGTACCGCTGGACTTCCCCGCCACCCGGCCCGGACTGGTCGAATCACTGATCGCGCACAACGGCTGACGCGGACGCGGGCGCAGTCGCAGACGCCGGCGGTGCGCCGAGCGGACCGCCGGCAGCGGGCCTGGCCTGTGACGGTACGGAAGCGGATCCTGCCCCGCGCGGGTGTTCCGGCCGCCACAGGCCCGTCCGCAACAGCGCCCGGCGGGCCAGTCGTGGTACGGCGCGGTAGAAGCGGTCCGGGAGGAACACGGCGTCGGCGATGATCATCGCGCCGGAGAAGAGCGGCAGCCCCATGAGGACGGCGATGCCGAGGTGCATACCGAACAGCATGGCCAGCACCGGGTATTTGAGCCTGCCGAAGAGGACGAACGGGAAGGCGACCTGGAGCAGCACCGTCAGGTAACCGGCGATCGCGATCAGCACGGCGTGCTCGTCCGCCAGGAGGGACAGCGCGGGCCAGGGGCGGAACAGGTCGAGGTTCAGGACGTAGTGGAGCGCGGTCCCGTTGCCCCAGGTGCCGCCCTGGACCTTGTACAGACCGGCGGATCCGTAGAGGAAGCAGACCTGCGCCCCGATGACGAGGACGCCGCAGTTGTGCACCGCCGTCGCCAACTTGCGGCGTGCGTAGTGGAGATGGGGCAGCAGACCGCTCGCCGGCCGGTCCGCTGTTCCTGTTGACGGCGTCGCCTTCTTCGCGGTCCGAAGTCCGGCCCTGCGCGCGTCCAGTGACCAGCGGCGGCCGCACGCGGTGAGGACGAGGTAGACGGCCATCAGGAGGATGAGATTGTCGCCGCCGTCCGTCATGAAGATGGCCCTGGCGTGGAACGACGCCACCACGACGGCGAAGACGACGGACACGGCCCTGGTCCGCCAGCCCAGCAGGAACAGCGCGGCCGTGACGACGGCCGTCGCGTAACAGAGCTCGAAGTACACCCGGCTGTCGGACAGGGTGAGGACGCTGAGCCAGCCCGTCTGGTCGAAGAGCTGCCTGGCCAGGGCGGGGGTCCACGGCGAACCGGGGCCCCAGATCTTGTCGCGGTGCGGGAACTCGCGCAGCAGGAAGACGAGGTAGAGCAGCCCGTAGCCGATGCGCAGCACCGCCGTGGCGTACAGGGACACCGGCCGCTCGGTCAGGAAGGTGAAGAGCCCGTTGATCCGGTCGAGGACCCACCGTGATGCGACCGCGACCGCGACCGCCGGGGCGGAGACGGGGGCGGAGGTGGAGGTGGGAGCCGGGGGCGCGAGGGGCGCCTGCTCAGTTCGCATGGGAGGTCACCTTCCACCAGGGCAGATTGCGGGTGTCGACGGGCGCCGCCGGCGCCGCCGGCGCGGTCTGCGCGGTCTGCGCGGTCGGTGCGGGAAGGGCCGGGCGCTGGGCGGCGGCCCGGCCGGGCGCCGCGATGGGCAGCGTGAGCACCCGGAGCTGGATGGATTCGAAGGCCCCCTGGCGCAGGCTCGCGACGCGCTGCGCCGCGATGTTGCGCAGGTACTTCTCCATCATCAGGGCCCGCTCCGAGCGGGGCCGGTCGTCCCCTCCGTGCGTTTCGAGGTACGAGGACCAGGCCCGGCGCAGCATGTTCTGCGTCGTGTGACTCGGGAAGACATTGTGTTCGACCGCGTCATCGTCCACCGCGTTCAGATCGAACCAGGGGCTGACCTGTACGGAGCCGTCCGGCGCGGTGTGCGCGGTCCGCGCCAGGATCTGCCGGTTGACGGATTCCGGATCCGGGGCGAAGAGACGCCAGTTCTGCTCGAACAGCGGGTAGACCCACGCGTTGATCTGCTGGCTGTACCGCTTCGAGATGGCATTCGGAGGGGCCACATGCAGGAAGATCAGGACGGCGTGGACGAGAGCCATGGCCAGGCACAGGAAAACGGCTGCTCTCAGCCCTGATTTCAGCGGGCCGGGGACGGGGGAAAGCCCGCCGAGTTCGGGTGCGTCGTCGGCGTGTTCCGGGGATGGTGGCCCCGCGCCGATTCCCGCCCGGTCCCGATCCAGAACGTCTACTGATTCGACTGCCTCCGCTGATTCAACGCCGCTCGGCACAGTCCCACCCGGCCTTTCCCGTTTCCGCTGCTCGCATGTTCTTTTTTCTCGGTCCTTCATTGGAGGCGCGCGGCGGAATCGACGGAAATTCCGCCGCGCGCCTTTCACCCATTGGGCGGGTTTCTTGGTGCGACTTTCTTAGCTGTGGCCGCTCTCGTGCTTCTCTTGCCGGCCGAGGTTCTCGTGCTTGCCGTGCTCCGGCCGGACCTGCTCGCGGTGCTCGGCGGCGGGCTTGGCGCGCTCGCCGTGCTCCTCGTGCTCGCCCTGGTCGCCCTGGTCCGCGGGCTCCCCGTACTCGCCGGGCTGGTCGTCGGGGCCTTCGGACTGGTCGCCATAGCCCTGGTCGCCGGGGCCCTGGTCGCCCGGGCCCTCAGGCTGGTCGCCGTAGCCCTGGTTGCCGGGGGCTTCGTCGCCGGGGCCCTGGTCGCCGTAGCCGCCGTGCTGCTCGCCCGGACCCTGGTCGCCGTAGCCGCCGTGCTGCTCGCCCGGACCCTCGTCGCCGTAGCCACCGGGCTTGTGCGGGGGCTTGTGCGGCGGGTGGTGGGGCGGGTGATGCGGGGGCTTGTGCGGCGGGTGGTGCGGAGGCATGCCACCGCTGGTGTTACCGCCGGTGTTACCGCCGGTGATATTGCCGCCGGTGATGCTTCCCGTGGTCCCCGCGATGAGGCCGCCCGTGCCGCCCGTGGTGCCGCCCGTGGTGCCGCCGGTCAGCACGCCGCCGAGCACGCCGCCGAGGAGACCACCGTTGGTGCCACCTGTTGTCAGGCCACCCGTCGTCAGACCACCCAGCACGCCCCCGAGCACGCCACTCGTGGTGCTGCCGGTCGTCCCCGTGGTGGCGTTGCCGGTCGTCCCCGTGGTGGCGCCGGTGGTGGTGCCGCCCGTGGTGGCGGTGGCGCACGTCGACCGGGTGATGCGGTTGGTGTCGAGCGTGACCGAGCCGTTGCGGGCCAGCGCACGGCCGTCGATGCTCGCGCCCGTGGTGACGCTGATGGAGGTCAGGGCCAGGATGTTGCCCACGAAGGTGGAGTTGGTGCCCAGGGTGGCCGAGCTGCCGATCTCCCAGAACACGTTGCACGCCTGCGCGCCGTTGATGACCGAGACCCGACTGGCGGACGCCGTCGTCAGCCCCGAGCCGACCTGGAACACCCAGACCGCGTTGGGGTCGCCCCCGGCGTCGAGCGTGAGCGTGCCGGTGAGGCCGAGGGTGGAGGAGGCGGTGTAAACGCCCGGGACCAGCGTCAGGCCACCGGCGTCCGGCGGGAGGGCGGCGTCCGTGGCCTGTCCGGCCGCGTTGTTGAACGCGGCCACGAGGTCGGACTTGGCCTGGAGAGCCACCGCGTCCGCGGAATGCTGAGTGCCGTTCACCAGTCCGGGCGGGAATCCGGAGATGGCTGTTCCCGGACTCACCCCGATGTCTCCGGTGATGACCGAGGGACCGGTATTGGTGATGGACTGCCCGGCCAGAACCGCGAAACTGGCCGCCGTACCCAGAGGCACCGGCGTGGCGATGGCAAGTGCCTGGGTCGGTGTCACCGCGACCAGAGCGGTGGCTACTGTCAGGGTGAGCGCCGTCGTGATCCAGGCGGACGCGGTGCGTTTGAGAACCTTGACAGGGAAATTGCGCGTCATCGAGGGGCCAACTCCTGTGCGAGGCGGTCACGTATCGGGCCGTTCCCGATCGCTTGATCCGCCGATTCTGCCGTTGGCATATTACGTATGAAGTCGCTTTGATCCGTAAGACATACGAGTTAAGTCGAAGCATTTTTATATTCAGCATTGAGGAATATAATGCTATTAATGGAGGTCGAGGTCCGGGTTCTCTCACGGCTCCGCCCCGTCTCCGCTCGGCCCCGGCCCCGGCTCGGCCCCGGCTCGGCTCCGCTTCGCTGGTGAACCGCCCGGTCATTGGCGGCAAAGCATGGGATTTCGGCGGTACGACTTGCGTGCGGGGTGGGCGGGCGTGTTGGGATGAGGTGATGCGTACCCCCACCCGCATCCCCGGACAGGCACCCAACCCCTATGACCAACTCGGCGAACTCGCACAACTCCCCCCATCCGAAACCGACTTCGCACACGGCGCGCACCGTGCGGACATCGCGGGCCACGCCGACGACGAGCACGACGACGAGCACGATCACGAGCACGAGGACGACTGGTCCCCGCCCGACCACCGTCGCCGCCGGCGCTTCCGTGGCTCCTCCCGGTTCGCGAAGCTGACGGTCGCGCTCGGCCTCTGCGGGGCGTTCCTGCTGCTCGCCGACCGCGCCGCCGAGATGTACGCGCGGGACAAGGCCGAGGAGCAGCTTCAGCGGTCGCTCGGCCTCGCCACCCGGCCGGCCGTCGACATCCACGGCTTCCCGTTCCTCACCCAGGTCCTCGGCAAGCGGCTCGACCAGGTCGACGTCACCGTCCCCGACGTCGCCGCGGACCGGATCTCACTGGCGGAGGTACGGGCCAGCGGCAAGGACATCCGGATCGTCGGCGACCTCCCGACCGCCGTCAGGGGTGCCGTCATCGGGGAGATGGGCGGGGACGTGCTGCTCTCCTTCGACGACCTCAACCGGGAGCTGGGCGCCTCCCAGGTGAAGTTCACCGACGGGGGCGCCGACTCCGTACGCGTGGCCGGATCACTGCCGGTCGCGGGACACGACGTACAGATCCGGGCCCGGGCGCACATCCGGCGCGAGGGCGGCCGGGCCGTGTCGACCACCGTGGACGGGATACGGATCGACATCCCCGGCGTGGCCACCTACCGGCCGGGCGAGGACCGCGCCCACTCCGGCCTGCGGCTGGCGCCCGAGGCCGCCGCGCGGATCGCCGGGGAGACCGACCGCGCCAAGGCGCTGCTCGAAATCCCGGCCGTGGTGGACCGGCTCGGAGTGCCGGAGGAGCGGGTACGGCAGGCGCTGCGCGACGAGGACGAACTCCACCGGCTCACCGGCTCACCGCGCTTCGCCCAGCGGCTGACGGGCGTCAACCTCGCCGACGTGGTCGTCGACCACCCCGGACTGCTCGCGAAGGCCGGTGTCGATCCCTCGCTGATCGACGCACTGCTGAAGCTGCGCCCGCCGGAGCTGTCCGACCGGCTCTCGCTCTCCTTCACCCTGCCGGACACCCCCGGTGATCTCCGGCTGCGGAACATCACCGTGGAGCGCGAGGGGATCAGGGCGGAGCTGGCGGGAACCGGACTCCGCTTCGGCGGCCGGTAAGTCTCCGGTGGTACGCCTCCCGCTGGTGTGTCTGCGGCTAGGGCGTCTCCGGCCGGTACGTCTCCGGCGGCGGCGTCGGGGCCCCCGGGATGCGGATCGCCGCGACCGTCCCGCCGCCCGCCGCCGGGCGCAGGGCGATCTCGCCGCCCGTCTGGTGGATGGTCCTGGCCACGATCGACAGACCCAGGCCGGAGCCGGGCAGCGCCCGGGCGGACGGGGAGCGCCAGAAGCGTTCGAAGACGTGGGGGAGTTCCTCGGCCGGGATGCCCGGCCCGTGGTCCCGTACGGTCAGCTCGCCGTACTCGGTCAGCGCCACCTCCACCGAGCCGCCGGACGGGCTGAACTTCACCGCGTTGTCGAGGACGTTGACCAGCGCGCGTTCCAGGGCGGCCGGCTCGGCCCGTACGTACCAGGGGCGCAGGTCGGAGCCGACGGACAGGTCCGGGCCGCGCAGCCTGGCCCGTTCCACCGCGTGGGTCACCACCTCGTGGAGCGCCACGACCTGGAGGGGACCCGGGTCGGCGGCGTCCGGGCGGGACAGCTCCTGGAGGTCGCCGATGAGCGCGGCCAGCTCGGTCATCTGCGCCTTGACGGACGCCATCAGCGCCTTGCGGTCGTCGGGCGGGATCGCACGGCCGGTCTCCTCGCTGCGGGCGAGCAGCTCGATGTTCGTCCGGAGCGAGGTGAGCGGGGTCCGCAACTCGTGCCCGGCATCGGCGATCAACTGCGACTGCCGGTCCCGGGAGGACGCGAGCGCGGCGGTCATGGAGTTGAAGGAGCGGGACAGCCGGGCGATCTCGTCCTCGCCCTCGACGGGGATCCGGACCGTGAGGTCCTCCGTGCGCGCGACATGCTCGACCGCGAGGGTCAGACCGTCGACCGGCCGCAGCCCGGCCCGGGCGATCCAGAGACCCGCCGCGCCCGCCCCGATGACACCGATACCAGCGACGGCGGCGAGCAGGAGCGCGAGCCGGTTCAGGGAGGAATCGATCTCGGAGAGCGGGCGGGACACGGAGACGGCGGCGCTGCCCGGACCCACGAGGACACGTGAGGTGCGGACACGCACGGCGGCGCCGTTCTCGGTGACGCTGTTGTGCAGGGTGTCGCGCTCGGTGCCCCGGGCGACCGCGATGTCCTGCGGCTGGACCTTGACGGGCTCCGAGTACGGGAACACACAGCGGCTGCCGTCGCTCCCGACCACCTGGATGTAAGCGAAGTTGGTCGTGCCCCCGGTGCCGGGATTGGTCCCCGCGGCGCAGCCGCGCAGCGCGTCCTGGACCGCGCCGGACTGGGCGCTGATGTTCCGCAGGGAATTGTCCAGCTCGCTCCGCAACTGGGTGCGGGTCAGCAGCCAGCAGACGATGGCCGCCGCCGCGACCGCGATCGCCACCGCCGAGGCGACCAGCAGCGCGAGCCGGGAGCGGAGCGGCAGCGTACGGAGCCGGTGGGCGAGGCCCCTCACTCCGGGCCCCCGCCCGTGACGGGTCCGCCACCAGTACCACCCGTACCGCCTGTACCGCTGCCGGTACCACCCGTAGCACCCGTAGCACCCGTACTGCCCGTACCACCCGTACTGCCGGTACCGGCGTCGGCGCGCAGGGCGTATCCCACCCCCCGCACGGTGTGCACCAGCCGCGCCTCGCCGCCGCTCTCCGTCTTCCGGCGCAGATACATCACGTACACATCCAGGGAATTGGAGCTCGGTTCGAAGTCGAAGCCCCAGACGGCCTTGAGGATCTGCTCCCGGGTGAGCACCTGCCGGGGGTGCGCCAGGAACATCTCCAGCAGGGTGAACTCGGTACGGGTCAGCTCCACCCGCCGGCCGCCCCGGGTCACTTCGCGCGTCGCCAGGTCCATCCGCAGATCGGCGAAGGCGAGTACGTCGGCCTCCCCCGGATCGTCGGTGGTGGTCGCGTACGAACTGCGGCGCAGCAGTGCGCGGATCCGGGCGAAGAGCTCGTCCAGCTCGAACGGCTTGACCAGGTAGTCGTCAGCGCCCGCGTCCAGGCCGGTGACCCGGTCGCCGACCGTGTCGCGGGCCGTGAGCATGAGGATCGGCACCTTCGAGCCGCCGGCCCGGAGCCGGCGGGCGGCCGTCAGCCCGTCCATCCTCGGCATCTGGATGTCGAGGACGATCAGATCCGGGGCGTAGGCCGCGGCCTTGGTGAGGGCGTCGACGCCGTCGACGGCGACCTCGGTCCCGTACCCGTCGAACGCGAGGCTCCGCCGGAGGGCCTCGCGTACGGCGGGCTCGTCGTCGACGATCAGGATCCGCTGGGGATCGCCTTCGGCGGGGCTCATGTCTCGTGTCTCCGTCTCGTCCGGGCAACCGGGGCCATCAGCCTCGCACGGCTCCGTCAGTTGGTGCCGCCGGAGCGCAGGGTGGGGAGATCCGCCTTGACGGTGTTGACCGGGATGGCGAAACCGAGGCCGACGCTTCCCGAGTCGGTGTCGCCGGAGGTGGACGAGGAACTCGGCGCGTACATAGCGGAGTTGATGCCGATGATCTGGCCGCTCATATTGATCAGCGCGCCGCCGGAGTTGCCCGGGTTGAGCGAGGCGTCGGTCTGCAGCGCCTTGTAGGTGGTCGTCGAGGAGCCGGTGTCGCCGTTGAACTGCCGGCCGCCGAACGCGAACGGCCAGCCGCCCTGTCCCTGGTTCTGGCCCTGGGACCGGCCCTGGCTCTGCTCCTGGCCCTGCTCCTTGGCCACGGTGACATCCCGGTTGAGCGCCGAGATGATGCCGCTGGTGACGGTGCCGCTCAGTCCCTCGGGGGAGCCGATCGCCACGACCTGGTCACCGACGCCGACCTGGCCGGAGTCGCCGAGCGTCGCCGTCTTGAGGCCGCTCGCGCCGCGCAGCTGGATGAGGGCGAGGTCCTTGGCGGGGTCGGTGCCGATCACCTGGGCGGTGTACGTCTTGCCGTTGCTGAGGTGGACCTTCACCGACGAGGACCCGGCGATGACGTGGTTGTTGGTGACGATCTGACCATCGGACGTGATGATCACGCCGGAGCCCGTGGCCTGCCCGCCATCGGAGGTCGCGGTGATCTCGACGATGCTGGGGGAGACGGCCTGGGCGACCCCGGCGATGGTGCCCCGGCTGCTCTGCGAGACGGTCGTCCCGCTGACGACCGCACTGGCACTGGTCGACGTACCGCTGTCGGAGAGCCGCTCGACGAGAGCGGCCGTACCGCCGCCGACGACCCCCGCGGCGATCGCCACGGCCGTGATCAGCGCGACCGGGCCCCTGGTGCGGCGGCGGCCGGTGGGGGTGGAGCCGTGGGCGGCGGCCTGACCCCAGCCCTGGCCGGAGCCGTGGCCCCAGCCCTGGTCGGGGTGAGCCGGAGCGGGCGCCTGGCTGTGGGCCTCGTGAGGCTGCTGACCCTGGTGCGGCGGCTGGTGCGCCTGGTGCGGCTGCTGTGTCGGGGCGAGGGGGACGGTGGGCTCGTACGGGGGCGACGGCGGGTACGCCGGGCCGCCCGAGCTGGAGGGCTGCTGGTGCTCGTTGCCTTCTGCGCCGTCACGGCGGTAGTCGTCCGTCATGAGAACGACTGTCGGCGCCGTACATGAGAACAGGCTGAGGACGTCCTGAGAAGCCCGACAGAAGCGCGTATGCCCGACATAAAGGCCCTCGGTGTACGGGGCCCTCGGTCCACCGACGGGGCCCCTCGGTCCACCGACGGGGCCCTCGGTCCACCGACGGGCCCCTCGGTCTACCCGCAGCCGCAGGAGCGGCGCACGATGAGCGCGGACGGGAACTGCTTCACGCGTTCCCGCCGCGAGCCCGGCACCCGCAGCCCGTCGTCCAGCACCAGGTCCACGGCCGCCCGCGCCATCGCCGGACGGTCGGACGAGACCGTCGTGAGCGGCGGGTCCGTGAGCCCGGCTTCCTTCACGTTGTCGAAGCCCGCCACCGCCAGCTCGCCCGGCACGTCGAGCCGCAGCTCGCGCGCCGCCCGCAGCACGCCGAAGGCCTGGTCGTCGGTGGCGCAGAAGATCGCCGGGGGTCTGTCGGGTCCCGCCAGCAGCTTCAACGCGACCTGGTAGGCGTCGTAGCGGTTGTACGGGGCCTGGAAGAGACGCCCCTCCACCGACCGCCCGGACTCCAGCATCGCCCGCCGCCAGCCCTCGACATGGTCGGTGACCGGGTCGCCGACGGCCGGCGTGGACTCGACGCCGCCGAGGCAGGCGACGTACGGGTGGCCGTGCTCCAGCAGATGGCGGGTGGCGAGCTGGGCGCCACCGATGTCGTCCGTGATGACCGCCACGTCGTCGATCGCCTCGGGGCGCTCGTGCAGCAGCACGACCCGGGCGTCCCACGCCTCGATCTCGGCGGCGGCGCGCTCGCTCGGGCCCTGGCTGACCAGGATGAGTCCGGAGACCCGCATGCCCAGGAAGGCCCGCAGATAGTGGACTTCGCGCTCGTCGCGGTAGTCCGAATTGCCGACGAGGACCATTTTCCCGCGCTCGGCGGCGGCCTGTTCGACGGCGTGCGCCATCTCCGCGAAGAAGGGCTGCCGGGCGTCGGGCACGACCATCCCTATGAGGTCGGTCCGCCGCGAGGCCATCGCCTGCGCCACGCGGTCGGGCCGGTAGCTCAGTTCCTTGATCGCGGCGAGCACCCGCTCGCGCGTGGCCGGGGCAACCGGCCGGGGTCCGTTGTTTATGACATAACTGACAACCGCGGTCGAAGTCCCCGCCAGTCGTGCCACATCGTCCCGCGTCACCTTGGCCACGCGCGGCAGTCTACGCGGGGTGAACTACCGATTCGCAGGCCGTACCCCGGCTTCCCGATCTGCCTGCTCAGCGGCCTGGTGGGCGGTGTCGCGACC
This sequence comes from Streptomyces sp. NPDC051569, assembly GCF_044454085.1. Taxonomy (NCBI): domain Bacteria; kingdom Bacillati; phylum Actinomycetota; class Actinomycetes; order Kitasatosporales; family Streptomycetaceae; genus Streptomyces; species Streptomyces sp. NPDC051569. The sequence continues at coordinate 9,476 of NZ_JBITDJ010000036.1, read as the reverse complement.
GGCTTCGCGACCGGTGTCGGCTCCGACCGGGCCACGCTCCTGGCGCGGCTCCGAGGGGGTGTCGCCGGCCTGGCTCTTCGCCCGGTCGTCCGAGGACGCCGCCCCCGATCCCGACCCCGATCCCGATCCCGAAGCGGAACCGGAACCGGAACCGCGCTCCGGCTTCTCCGGGGTGACGAAGCGGTAGCCCACGTTCCGTACGGTCCCGATGAGCGACTCGTGCTCGGGGCCGAGCTTGGCGCGCAGCCGCCGTACGTGGACGTCGACCGTCCGCGTACCGCCGAAGTAGTCGTAGCCCCAGACCTCTTGCAGCAGCTGGGCGCGGGTGAAGACCCGACCCGGGTGCTGGGCGAGGTACTTGAGCAGCTCGAACTCCTTGAAGGTCAGGTCGAGGACCCGGCCCTTCAGCTTCGCGCTGTAGGTCGCCTCGTCGACCGACAGATCACCGTTGCGGATCTCCATCGGGGAGTCGTCGGCGGAGATCTGCTGGCGGCCCATCGCGAGCCGCAGCCGCGCCTCGACCTCGGCCGGACCGGCCGTGTCGAGCAGCACGTCGTCGATGCCCCAGTCCGCGGTGACCGCGGCGAGGCCGCCCTCGGTCACGACGAGGATCAGCGGGCAGCCGGGTCCGGTGGACCGCAGCAGCTGGCAGAGCGACCGCACCTGCGGTAGGTCGCGCCGGCCGTCGATCAGAATGACTTCGGCACCCGGGGTGTCGACAAGAGCGGGCCCTTCGGCCGGGGCCACACGCACCTGGTGGAGCAAGAGTCCGAGCGCGGGCAGCACCTCCGTCGAGGGCTGTAGTGCGTTGGTCAGGAGCAGCAGAGAGCTCATCGCCGCCCACCTGCCAGGGTCGGGCTGTGGTCGTGCTCTGTTCGCTTGCCCATTACGTCGGTTCCTCCTCGGTCCCTGCGAGGACGTATGCGGCACTGCTGGTACTGCTGGTACTGCTGGTACTGCTGGTACTACCGGTGCTGCTGGTGTGGCTGATGCTGCTGGTTACTTCTGTCCCGTGCCATCCGTCTGTGTCATCTGTCCGTAACAACGAACGGAAAGCACAAAAGGACCCGGGGGCCACATTGCCCGGATCCTCTTCGCAGCAGAATAACCCACATGCGCTCCATGTCAGAGGGTCAATCACGCGGATCCTTGGTGCCCGACCCCCTGCCGGGTGCCCGGCGGGGAGTGCTCCGGACCTCGGACGGTGTTCGAATCGAGGCGATGTACGAGCCGTGTACAGCGGGTTTCGCGAAGAATTCGGCGGCGGCCGGCCCGGCCGCCGCTACCGCCGTCGTGGTCGCGCACGGGTTCACCGGATCGGTGGAACGGCCGGCGGTACGGCGGGCCGCGCGGGTCTTCGCGCAGCGTGCGGCGGTCGTCACGTTCTCGTTCCGCGGGCACGGCGGTTCGGGCGGCCGCTCCACGGTCGGCGACCGCGAGGTGCTCGATCTGGCGGCGGCGGTGGAGTGGGCGCGCTCGCTCGGCCATACCCGGGTGGTGACCGTCGGGTTCTCGATGGGCGGCTCGGTGGTGCTCCGGCACGCGGCGTTGCACAGGGGGCGCACAGAGGCGCGAACCGACGCCGTGGCCTCCGTGAGCGCCCCCGCGCGCTGGTACTACCGGGGCACGGCTCCGATGCGGCGCCTGCACTGGATCGTGACCCGGCCCCTCGGCCGGCTCGTCGGGCGCTACGGATTCCGTACCCGCATCCACCACCAGGACTGGGACCCGGTGCCGCTCTCGCCGGTCGAAGCGGTCCCGCTGATCGCCCCGACCCCCCTGCTCCTCGTGCACGGCGACCGCGACCCGTACTTCCCCCTCGACCACCCGCGCATGCTGGCGGCCGCCGCGGCCGGGGGCGGGACCGGGGCAGCCGAGCTGTGGCTGGAACCGGGCATGGGCCACGCCGAGAACGCGGCGGACGAGGCGCTGCTCGCCCGTATCGCGCAGTGGCTGATGGACGCCGGGGGTGACGGGACCGGGTGACGGGACCGGGTGACGGGACCGGGTGACGGGACCGGGTGACCGGTCAGGGCGCCGGGGCCGCCGGCCTGCGGGCACCCGATCCGCCCGGCGGCCGGGCGTCGGTCATGATGGAGAGCTGAGGAAAGGGGTAGCGATGGCAGCCGGCACGATCCGCTACTGGGCGGCGGCCAAGGCCGCGGCCGGGATCGCGGAGGAGCCGTACGCGGCGGGGAATCTGGCCGAGGCGCTCGACGCCGCCCGGGGGAGACACCCGGGCGAGCTGGTCCGCGTACTCCAGCGCTGTTCCTTCCTCGTCGACGGCGATCCCGTGGGGACACGTGGACATGAGACCGTACGGCTTGCCGAGGGCGGCACGGTCGAGGTGCTCCCGCCGTTCGCAGGAGGGTGAACCGCACAGCATGAGTGACGATCAGCAGTATCCGCACGGTCACGAGCAGGGCGGCCAGTACGGCCAGGGCCATTACGGCCAGGGCCAGTACGGCGAGGCTCAGTACGACCAGTACGGCCGGTACCAGCACCCGGACGCCTCCCAGCAGGCCCAGACCCAGGACCAGGGGCAGCGGCAGGACCAGGACCAGGGGCAGTGGCAGGACCAGGGGCAGGGGCAGGGTCAGGGGCAGGCCGAGCCGCGGGGCCAGGCTCCGTCGTGGGCCGAGCTCCAGCAGCAGGGGCAGGAGCAGCAGGGTCCCGGCGCCGCCCAGACGTGGCAGGGGCAGACCTGGGACACCCAGTACCAGCCGCAGGCGCAGTGGCAGCAGGGCCGGCACGCTCAGCAGGGCCAGCAGAGCCACTATCCCCAGACCCAGACCCAGGCCCAGTCCGGGGCCCAGGGGCATCAGACGTATCAGCCGCAGCAGAGCGCCGCCGCCGACACCGCCTATCTGCCTCCGCAGGCCGCCTATCCGCTGCCGCCCGAGGTCCCGGCGGCGGCCGCCGGGTCCGGATCCGGGTCGGGGCCGTACGAGCCCTCCGTACAGGCACCCGCTCAGGCGCACGCTCCGGCGCATGCCGCCGCTCCCGCCGATACCACCGGTTACAGCGCGCCCACCGTCATGGGCAACGCCCGGGTCACCGACGCCCAGCGCGCCCGCGCCGAGGGCCGGTCGCCGATCATCCCGCCGGGCATCCAGCCGGCCGGGCTGACCGCCGTGCTCGGCCTGCTGCTGGCCGGGGGCGCGGCCATCGGCCCGTACGCGCTGCTCGTCCCGCTCGTGCTGCTCCAGGCTGTCACCGCCGCCGGCTGGTTCCGGCTGAACGGCATGTGGCCGGCCAGGCAGGGCATCGCGCTCGCCTTCCTCGGCGGGGTCGCCGCCGACATCGCCCTGCTCGCCGCCGGCCGCGAGAACGCGCCCGCCGCGATCCTCGGCACGCTCGGGGTGTGGGTGCTGCTCACCGTCGTGCTGCAACTGCGCAGCCACGCGAGCGCCGACGAGCGGATGTACGGCCTGATGGCCACCGTCGTCTCGGCCGCGCTCGCGATCCTCGCCACCGGACACCTGGCCGCCGCGCCGGACGCGGTGGTCGTCGGCGCGCTGGCGGTCGCGGCGGCCACGGTCGTCCGCGCCCTGCCGCTGCCCGGCATCGTGTCCGTCATCGTGTCCCTGCTGGTCGCGGCCGGTGCCGGGGCGGCGGCGGGCGGACTGACGGATCTGGGTACCCAGGGCGCCCTGCTGGGGCTCGGGGCCGGGGTCTGCGCGCTGATCGGGCTGCGAGCGGCGAGCTACGACTACCCGTCCCGCTTCGTGCACATGACCGCCGGGGTGGCGCTGCCGCTCACGGCCGCCGCGCCCGCCGTCTACCTGCTGGGCCGCGTCCTGGCCTGACCGGCCGCGCCCGGGCCTGTCGCGGACAGGCCCGGGCGATCGCCGGCGGCAGCCGGGAAGGTACGGCCGGGAATGTGCGGCCGGGAACGTAACGCCCGAAACCGTGCCGCCGGGAACCGCGCCCCCGCCGCCGGACGTCGAGCACTCGACAGCGGTCTACCGGGCCCGGGTTAGGCTCACGGTCTTCAGGGGGCCGGTAGCGCCGGTACGACCGAGGTGGGGGCACCAAGCAATGCGCGCTTTGCGAATACTGCTGATCTTCGTGGTGATTTTCGGGGGGCTGTTCGTCGCCGCCGACCGGGCCGCGGTGTACTTCGCCGAGGACGAGGTGGCCGGGCGGATCCAGTCGAGCCAGGGGGTGAACACCACCCCCGAGGTCTCCATCAAGGGCTTCCCCTTCCTCACCCAGGTGGTCGGCGGCTCGCTGGACGAGGTGGACATCAGCCTCGACGGCGTCACCGCCACCGCCGACGGCCACGCGGTCCGGGTGACCGAGGTCAAGGCGAATCTGCGGGACGTCAGGATGGACAGCAGCTTCTCGTCCGCGACCGCGTCGAGCGCCACCGGCTCGGCGCACATCTCGTACGCGGACCTCATGAAGTCGGCGCCGCAGGGCACGACCGTCGGCTATGCCGGTCCGGAGCGGGCCGCCAAGGGCCAGGTCAAGCTCTCCGGCACGCTGACCGATGTGCTGGAGGCGGCGAACATCCCGGTGCCCGGCGCGGTCGCGGCCCTCCTGGGCGGCGAGGAACTGACCGTCTACAGCACGGTCTCGCTGGAGAACGGCAACACGGTCCGGCTGTCCGCCGAAGACCTTCCCAAGCTGCCGGTGCCGGGTCTCGACGAGCAGGTCAAGGGCCTGGTCGACTACGACCTGAAGCTCGCAGGACTGCCGGCCAGCATCAAGCTCGACCGGGTCACCGCCACGGCGACGGGCCTCCAGTTCTCCGGTACGGGCACGAACGTCTCGCTCGCGGGCTGAGAGCCTGCCACCCGTACGGCCGTAGGGTCACGCACCCGGACAATGAGACGGCCATGTCCACTGGGCAGATGGAAATCAGGCCGCGGCGCCTCCACGGCCGGGCGCCGACCGCGAGGAACGGATGTTCGTCTCGCATGGTGGATGATCGTGTCTCGCCATGCGATACGGCGGTGACACGGCCGCCAGGACGTCCCTACGATCGGACGTATGAGGCAACAGGCGGACTTCACGAAGCGGCGGGCAGTAGACCTGTGCCGCGTCGCCGCCATGCTCTGTCGCACTGTCTGAGCGGGACCTCCGCGTCCCGTATTTCCCCGGGCCCTTCGAGTCATCTCAGGGCCACCCCGCGCAGTTACGCCGGCCTCCCGCCTCCGTGCCCGGAAGCCGCACCCGCACCATCTCGCCGCACACTGCCCCGGAGGAGAACAGCATGAGCCGCAGCGACGTCCTGGTAGACGCCGACTGGGTCGAGGCCCACATCAACGACCCGAAGGTAGTCATTGTCGAGGTCGACGAGGACACCTCGGCCTACGACAAGAACCACATCACGAACGCTGTCCGGATCGACTGGAAGTCCGACCTCCAGGACCCGGTCCGCCGTGACTTCGTCGACCAGGAGGGCTTCGAGAAGCTCCTGTCGGCCAAGGGCATCGGCAACGACGACACCGTCGTGCTCTACGGCGGCAACAACAACTGGTTCGCGTCCTACGCGTACTGGTACTTCAAGCTCTACGGCCACGACTCGGTCAAGCTCCTCGACGGTGGCCGCAAGAAGTGGGAGCTGGACTCCCGTGACCTGGTCGAGGCCGTCCCGGAGCGCGCCGCGACCACGTACAAGGCCAAGGCCCAGGACACCTCGATCCGCGCCTTCCGTGACGACGCGGTCGCCGCGATCGGCACCCTGAACCTGGTCGACGTGCGCTCGCCCGACGAGTTCAGCGGCAAGCTGCTCGCCCCGGCACACCTCCCGCAGGAGCAGTCGCAGCGTCCGGGCCACATCCCGTCCGCCCGCAACATCCCGTGGTCGAAGAACGCCAACGACGACGGCACCTTCCGGTCGGACGACGAGCTCAAGGAGCTGTACGCAGCCGAGCAGGTCGACCTGGCCAAGGACACCATCGCGTACTGCCGCATCGGCGAGCGGTCCGCGCTGACCTGGTTCGTGCTGCACGAGCTGCTCGGTGTCAGCAACGTCAAGAACTACGACGGCTCGTGGACCGAGTACGGCTCGCTCGTCGGTGTGCCGATCGAGCTCGGCGCCAACAAGTAAGGCGCAGCCCAGCAATCCGCTCCGACCTGGAGGACAGAACAGTATGTGTGGAGCACAGGCCGGCGGCCCCGACGCTTCGACGATCAAGCCCGGCGAGACCACGATCCAGGGCTCGGTGACCCGTGACGGCGAGCCCGTCACCGGTTACGTACGCCTGCTGGACTCGACCGGCGAGTTCACCGCGGAGGTCCCGACCTCGGCGACCGGACAGTTCCGCTTCTACGCGGCCGAGGGGACGTGGACGCTGCGCGCCCTCGTCCCGGGCGGCACGGCGGACCGTACGGTCGTCGCACAGACCGGGGGCCTCTCCGAGGTCGCGATCACGGTCTGATGCCCGCGTAGCCCGTCACGCGACGGGCGCGTGCTTCGTACCGGCCGAGGGCCGCACCCCAGGGGACTGGACGCCACTGGAACGGGTGCGGCCCTCCGTGCCGTCCAGGACCCGGTCCGCCGGACTCCGGGCAGGGCCTGTGCGCAGACCTGGTCCGCCCGGGCTCCGGGCAGGGCCTGTCCGCCCTTTCGGTCGTACGCTGGAAGCATGTACACGCGACGCCGTCGCGGCTACTTCCTGTTGATGGGCGGATGCCTCGTTCTCTTCGTCTCCGCCTGGTCCTTCGTGCGCTTCTGGTCCATCCCGGCCGCCGTGGCCATGTGCGTGGTGGCCATGGTCATCCCGCCGATCGCGGCGGTCGTGGGCAACCGGCGCGGACCGGACGACCGCTGGTGGGACGAGGAGCGGACCGGAGACCCGGAGTCCGACGAGTGGTGGGACGAACTGGACGGAAGGAAGCGTCCACCCCGGACCTCGCCACCCCGGACCTCCCCACCGCCGTCCGGTCAGCACCGGCCCAGAGACCCGTAGCCGTGAACGATCAGTGAGAACGGGCGAGATGAGACGAGCCCCGCCCGGCGGGCGGGGCTGCGTCATGTCCTGGTCAGCGACCTGGGCCCGGCGTCCCTAGACGCGGTCGGCCGCGATCAGGAGGTACTGGAAGGAGCCGTCCTTGTACGAGTTGATGAACGCGTCCTCGATGCCCGTGACCAGGGAGGACGTGGCCCGCAACTCCCAGTAGGGCAGGGTCGCGGGAGTGAGGTCGATGACGGCCTGCGGCACCAGACGGTTGTCGGCCATGGCGCGCAGGTACTCCCGGCGGGAGTGGATGTTGCACTCGAAGTGCGCGTTGATCTGGGAGACCCACTTCGACGGCTGGCCGTAGCGCGGATTCCAGCAGCCGGTGATGGTCACGTAGCGGCCACCGGCCGCGAGGACGCGGGAGTGCTCGGCGAAGAGGTCGTGCAGGTCGACGTACATGCTCGACTCGTTGTTCCAGGACGCCGCCGCCTGCCCGGTCGCGAAGGGCGTGTCGAGCATGTTGCAGACGCGGGCGCGCACGTGCTCCCCGATGCCGAGTTCGCGGGCACGCCGGTTGGCGAAGTCGGCCTGCTTGGCCGACAGCGTGACGCCCTCGACCGCGCACCCGAAGCGCTGATGGGCCATCACCATCGAGCCGCCGCGGCCGCATCCGGCGTCCACGAGCGTGTCGTCGCGGCCCACCGGCCCGAGGTGGTCCAGGAGGACTCCGGCCTGCGCCGACTCCAGCCGGTGGAGCTCGGCGACCAGCTTCTTCTCGTACGCGCTGTCCTCCGCGTCGCCCAGGGCGGCGTGGTCGACATCACCGATGCCGTAGTGGTGGTGGTAGAGACCGTCGACATCGCCGAGGCGCAGGTTCACGGGCCTCGCCTCCCCGTCCCAGTAGCGGGCGATCTCCTCCTGATAGGGAGTCGCCGGGGCGGGGATGAAGACGGAGCCGCCGGCGGAGGTGGTGGAGGTGGTGAGGTCGGTGCTGGTCACAGATGGATCCCTTTCGTGTTACCAGAAGTCGGGCAGGCTGTAGCGGTAGGTATTGGTCCGGTGCCAGTAGTGGTTGCCGTCGACCCAGGCGGCCACCCCGCGCAGGAAGCGCGTCAGACTCGGGACGGGGCAGGTGGCGGCGAGGGCGGCGGCTTCGGACTCGAAGTCCCGCATGAGGTCGTTGTGGACCTCGACCGCCTTCAGATAGGCCTCGCGGTCGGAGGTGTTCTCCCGCTCCGCGATCACCACCGGCAGGTTCAGGTGCCGGCCCGGGGCGGCGAGTTCCTTGGTGTACGAGTACAGGTCGTTCACGATGGTGGTGGCGTTCCCGGCGAGGGCGATGACCCGCTGCACGGCGGGCTGGGCGTGCAGGTCCGCGGGCAGTTCGTAGCCGCCGACGGTGTCGGTGATCGTGGGGCAGGGGCGGAAGTTGTTGAACTGGCGCATCGCCAGGTACTCCCACACCTCGGGAACGTGGTCCTGCTGCGCCCAGGCGGCCTCGGCGAGGTACCCCATGTGCAGGCGGGCCATGTCGTGCCGGAAGCGGTCGGCCTGCGAGGGGCCGGCCTCCTGGAGGAAGTACTCCATGGCGGAGCGGTAGGCCCGCCGGGGCGCGTCCGAGTGGAGCGAGCGCGCCCACTGCGCCTGGTACTCCTCCGTCGTGTGCAGGGGGTCGAGGGCGGTGTGCGCCAGCAGAAGGCGTTCGCCGAGGCCGACGGGGGAACCCCCGTGGTCCTCGCAGTAACAGTCGTCCACCGCGTTCTCGGCGACCATCAGGCGGGTGGCGAGCATCAGATGGTCGATGGTGGGAGCGTCCGGATGGCAGGCGACCATGTAGCGGCCCACGGAGAAACCGTCGAACTGGTCCTCCCACTCGTCGGGGTAGAGGTCCACCTCGTCCAGTGCCCAGGCCTTGATCCTGCGGCTGACCTCCTCCACCCGCACGGGGTCGGGCTCCGCCACCGGGTGGTGGTAGAGACCCGGGATCGGATTGCCTTCAGTCGGCGTCGGCGTCGGCGTCGGTGGCGGTGCTGGTGGCGGTGCTGGTGGCGTCAGCGGCACCTCGCGCGGTGCCAGGCGCAGGCCCGCCGTGCCCAGGCCGGTGGGACCGCCCAGGATCCGGCGCAGATCGGCGGCCGGTGTCCCCGTCCCGGCGGCGGGAACGTCCACCGAGGTCGGGGCGGGTACGGAGAGCACCGGTGGCGGGCCGTCGGTGGCGGCGTCGGCCTCGCGGACGCGGGCGGCGTCCGCGAGGACGTACGACCCGAAGTGGGAGGCGGCCGAAGGCAGGCTCGATCGCACGGGGAAGATCCCAGGGTCGGGCATCCATGGCTCCTTGGTGGGGGCGGGGGCCCGTCCCCCGGGCACGCTCGGCCGCCCGGAGGGCGCGGAGGCGTGACCGCCGGGCAGGGCGGGTCTTCAGGGGGCTTTCGCGACAGGCCCCGGACTGTGTGTCGGCCTGACAGGCCCTAGGGCCTGTGTGAGGTCGTGATCATTCGGTCGCCGGTAAGAGGTCGTTGATCCAGATCAGGGAGGCCCGGAGGTGGAGTCCGGCGTCGTAGC
>NZ_JBITDJ010000035.1:0-35995 GCF_044454085.1 Streptomyces sp. NPDC051569 | reverse complement strand
GCTGACCAGCAACTTTCCCGTCCCCACGACAGCAGACCCACACCGGAGCAGTGGAACCCGGCGCCTCCCCGAGACGACACTCGGGCCCTCCACCTGCCCACTCTCAGCCCACGGCACGAAAACGGTCCACCGACTCCGTCGGCGGACCGTCATGAAACTTCGAGGTTAGCGCCTGTCCGACAGCGGGCGGGACGACGGGAAACGGAAGAGACGACAGGAAAGGACGGCGGGGAGGCGAGGGCCTCCCCGCCGTTCCTGTGTACCCCTTCCGTCAATTCACTTAATATCCGGCAGCCGCGCTTTCCGGAAAATTATTTACCTGACAACTCCCCCATCGGCCCTTATCACCTGGCAGAAAGAAGGCACCGGGAAAGGCGTTGACTTGATAACACTCTTGGTTTTACATGGCGGTTACTGGCTGGACAGGGAGGCCGCCCATGCATGACCGCGAGAAGTCCGGAGAGGCGCGCACAGCCCATTTCCTCGCCGGCCGTCTGCGGCCCGCGCTGTATACGGAGCGCCTTCCCCTGGACGTCGCCGCCTGGCAGCTCCCGGGCGAGCCCGTACCGGTCGGCGTGGCCCTCCGGGCCGATTACACGCCCTTCGTCGTCGGCGACGCCTGGGGCGGGCCCTGGTCCACCACGTGGTTCCGGGTCCGTGCCGACATTCCGCGACGGTGGGCGGGGCGGCGGGTGGAAGCGGTCTTCGATCTCGGCTCCGGCCCGGCCGAGGGCCTGGTCCACGACGCGGACGGCACTCCCCTGCAGGGCCTCCACCCGCACAACCGGTCCGTGCCGGTCTCGGCCGCCGCGCGCGGCGGCGAGCCGGTCCGTCTGCTCGTCGAGGCCGCCGCCCTCCCTCCGACCGACGGGCGCTCCGGCACCGGCGCCCCTTGCGGGGACCCGGTCGCCGGCGGCGGCGAGTCGCTCCACCGGCTGCTCCGCGCCGACCTGGCGGTCCGGGACGAGGACGTCTGGCACCTCATCCACGACATGGACGCCCTCGACGGGCTGATGCTCGCGCTCCCCCGGGAGCTCCCGCGCCGGTACGAGATCCTGCGCGCCCTGGAACGGGCCGTGGACGCCGTCGACCCGCGCGATGTCCCCGGGACCGCCGCGCACGCCCGCGAGATCCTCGCGCCCGTACTGGCCCGCCGCGCGCACGGATCCGCGCACACCGTCACCGCCGTCGGCCACGCCCTGCCGGACGCCGCCGGGCTCTGGCCGACGCGGGAGACCGTACGCAAGGGTGCCCGGGCCTTCAGCAGCATGACCGCGCTGGCCGAGGAGTACCCGGAGCTGACCTTCGCCGCCTCCTGCGCCCAGCAGCACGCCTGGATGAAGGACCAGCACCCGCATGTCTTCGAGCGGGTGCGCAAGGCCGTCGCGGACGGCAACGGAACACCGGCCGGCGGGATGTGGGCGGAGCCCGACGGCAATCTGCCCGGCGGCGAGGCGCTGGCCCGGCAGCTCGTGTACGGCCGCCGCTTCTACCGCGAGGAACTGGGCACCGACACGGACGGCGTCTGGCTGCCCGGCTCCTCCGGGGTGAGCGCCGCCTTCCCGCAGCTGGCCGCGCTCGCCGGGGCCCGCTGGTTCCTCGGCCGCGCGCTCGCGGGGAACGGCGCCGGCGCCCTGCCCCACCACACCTTCTGGTGGGAGGGCGTGGACGGCACACGTCTCCTCAGCCACGTCCCGCCCGCCGCCGGGCCCGGTCCGGCGGCGACCGGCGGCGAACCGGCCGACGCGGTCACCCCGTACACCGGGCGGGACGGCTCCACCCGCTCCCTGCTGCCCTTCGGTCACCCCGGCGGCGGCGGACCCACCCGGGAGATGCTGGAGCGGGCCCGCCGGCTGGCTGACCTGGAAGGCTCCCCCCGGATCGAGATGCGGCACCCCTCGTCCTTCTTCCGCGCCGCGCTCGACGAGCATCCGGACGCTCCGGTGTGGCGCGGGGAGCTGCCTCCGGGGACCCGTCGCGGTACGTACACCGGCCAGGCGCGCACCAAGCGCGGCAACCGGCGCAGTGAATCCCTGCTGCGTGAGGCCGAGTTGTGGTCGGCGACCGCCACCGTACGGGAGGGGGCGCCGTACCCGTACGACGAGCTGGAAGCGCTGTGGAAGAAGGTCCTGCTGTACCAGGGCCACGAGCTCCTGGCGGGCGCCTCCACGGCCTGGGCGCACCAGGAGGCCGAGCAGGCGTACCGCGACATCCACCGCCGGCTGGAGCGGCTGATCCGCCGCGCCGTCGGCGCTCCCGACAGCGCTTCAGGTGCCGGTCCCGCCGGGGGCCCCGACACCGGTCCCGACACCGGTCCGGGCGTCTTCAACGCCGGTCCGCGAGCGCGCCGCGAGGTGGTCGTGCTCGACGGGGAACGTCCGGCGGACGGTGGTCAGCGGCTGGCCGACGGACGGACCGCCGTCCTGGCCGAGGCCCCGGCGCTCGGCCGGGGCCCGGCCGGGGTGGCCCCGGCCGGGCTCGCGCCGGTGACCGTGTCCGCCGCGGCCGGCGGGGGGCACCTGCTGGACAACGGGCTGCTGCGCGTCCGTGTCGACGCCGACGGGCTCGTGCGCTCGGCACGGGACCTGTCCACCGGCCGGGACGCCATCGCCCCGGGCGCCGCCGGGAATCTGCTCCAGCTGCACCGTGACGACCCGGCACGGTGGAGCGCCCGGGACCCGGACGGCGGTTCCCGCTCCGGCCACCGCGACCTCGACCGGGCCCGTACGGTCGAGGTCGTCGAGGAGGGACCGCTGCTGGCGTCCGTACGGGTCGTACGGAGTACCGGCCGGTCCACGATCCAGCAGGCGCTGTCCCTGACGGCGGGCAGCCGCGTGCTGACGGTCGACACGGAGGTCGACTGGCGCGAGCGGGACACCCTCCTCACGGCCGCCTGGCCGCTGGACGTGCACGCCGAACACAGCAGGGGCGAGATCCAGTTCGGCCATGCCGAGCGCCCCACCCACGAGAACACCGGCCGGGAAAAGGCCCGTTGCGAGGTCTGGGCACACCGCTGGATCCATGTCGGCGAGCACGGCTGGGGTGTGGCGCTGGCCGGTGACTCCACGTACGGCTACGACGTGTCGCGCCACACCCGCGACGATGCCGGGACCACCACCACCGTACGGCTCTCCCTGCTGCGTGCCGCGCACGGTCCCGACCCGCACGCCGACCGGGGGCCGCAGCGCTTCCGGCACACCGTGCGGCCGGGGGCGGACGTCGGGGACGCGATCGCCGAGGGGTACGCGCTCAATCTGCCGTTGCGCCCCGGTCCCGCCGCGCCCGCCGCGCCCGCGCTGGTCTCCGTGGACCATCCCGATGTGGTGGTGGAGGCGGTGAAGCTGGCCGACGACCGCTCGGGGGATGTGGTCGTACGGCTCTACGAGGCGCGCGGTGGGCGGGCCCGTACGGCGCTGACCGCCGCGTTCCCGGTCGCGGCCGTCCAGGAGACGGACCTGCTGGAGGAGACGCTCGCCGTCCGTGCGCACGAGGGCGGGTCGGTGGCGCTGACGCTGCGGCCGTTCCAGATCCTCACGCTGCGGCTGGTCCGCGCGGAGCGGCGGGCGGCGGATCACCGGACGGGCGACGGGCGAGCGGGGGGCACCGGTGCCTGAGGCCCGACCGGACGGCGCGCTGTCCCCGGAACACCGCGCCGTCCTGCGCCGCTGGGCCGAGGAGGACGGCCCGCTCGCGACGCGTGCGCGCGTCGTGCTGCTCGCCGCCGACGGGCTGCGCGACGCCGAGATATCCCGGCGGCTCGGGGTGTCCCGGCAGACCGTCGGCAGCTGGCGGCAGCGCTGGACGAGCGCCGGCGTCGAGGGCCTCGAACACCGGCCGCGTACCGGCAGACCGGCCACCGTGGACGAGGCGGAGGTCATCACCCGTACGCTGCTGGCGCCCGGCGGCAGCGGTGCGTCCCGTGCCGTCGCCCGGGAGCTGGGACTCTCGCACGCCACGGTCGCCGGGATCAGACGGCGCTGGCGGCTCACCCCGCACGAGGCCCCGGCGCCGTCCGTACCGACCGTGCCGCCGCTGCCCGGCGCCGATGTCTGGGTGATGGGTCTGTACGTGGACGGGGAGCGCGCCGTACTCCTCGCGGGCACCCGCCGGGGATCGGTGCCGCCGGCCACCGCCGGGACGGTGATCGGTACGGATGTGCTCGCCGGACTCGACCGGGCGCTGGACGGCGCGCTGAAGGCGGCCCATGGGGTCACGCGGGGCTCCGGGGCGCACGGGCTCGGGGAGTATCTGGCCGAGGCCGGCCGCCTCCATCCGGACCTCGCCCTGCACGCGGTCACCCTGTGGGAGACCCGGGCCCGCGACGACCGTCCGCCGCTGCCCGAGGGGCCGGTGACGTGTCATCGGATCCCGGTCAGGTCCACGTGGCGCACCTTCCTGCGGGCCATGATCGCGCTGGACAGCACCAGCCACCCGGAGTCCTCGCGCCGGGTCTATCTCGATCTGGCCGCCGAGCTGGAGCGGTACGCGGCGGCCCGCTCCGCGAGCCCGTACGGCGCGGTGCGCTGGCTGCGGGAGAGAGTCGCCGGGCATCTGGGCCCGGTCCGCGCGGTGGACGGCGCGGACCGGAGCCGGTCGTGGAGCGGGGTCAACCAGATCGATCTGGGCTCCTTCAACGAGTGCGTGGTCATCGAGACGGTACGGCTCTCCGGCACCATCACCCGCGGCGAGATCGCGCACCGCACCGGCCTCACCCAGCAGTCGGTGTCCCGGATCGCCCGCTCGCTGCTCGACCGGGGCATCCTCATCGAGGACGCGCAGCGCCGGGCCACCTCGGGCAAGCCACGTACGCCGGTGCGGCTCTGCGGCACGGCCGCGCACGCGCTGGGCATCCATATCGACCCCGAGGTGCTCACCGCGGTCGTCATCGACCTCGACGGGGCGATCGTCCGCACCCGCACCCGGCCCGTCACCGCCGACACCGATCCGGCGGAGTTCGTGGAGCGGGTGGCGGCGCTGGGCCGCGAGACGCTCGCCGAGGCACGCGGGGCGGTGCGGGAGGACGGCTTCCTCGGTATCGGCGTCGCCGTGCCGGGACCGGTGGACATCGCGTCCGGCACGGTGCTCGGACCGCCGCTGATGTCGGCCTGGGGCGATCTGCCGCTGCTCTACCTGCTCAAGGACCACTTCCCGTGCCCTGTCCTCATGGAGAAGGACTCCACGGCGGCGGCGGCCGGTGAGCGGTGGATCGGCCGGGACCGCAGGGCCAGGGACTTCGCGTATCTCTATCTCGGTACGGGGGTGGGCACCGGCCTGTATCTCAACGGGGATCTCTACCGGGGGATCAGCGCCAACGCGGGGGAGTTCGGGCAGTTGTGCGCCATCGCCCTGGGAAGGGTCGGCGAGGACGGCCGCCCGGAGATGATGACCGAGTGCAATCCCCCGGTGTCGGTACCGGATCTGGCGCTGCGGGGCGGGATGCGTCCTCTGCCGACGGCGTCGGGAAGCACCGCCGCCTATCGGGCGGTCGGCGAGGCGGCGGCGGCCGGCGATCCGGCGGCGTCGGCGGCCGTACGGGAGGTCGCGCGGGCGGTGGGGCGCGGGGCGCTGGGTCTGATCGATCTGCTGGACATCGATCTGATCGTGCTCGGCGGCCCGTTCTTCACGGAGGACGTCGCCGGCTTCTACCTGGACGAGATCGCCCGTACGGTCAACGAGTTCCCGACCGCCAGGCGGCTGCGGCAAGTGGAGGTCGAGCCGTCCGTGCTGAGCGCGGAGGCGGCCGCGGTGGGGGCGGCGTCGACCATCTTCCATGCAACGTTCGCCCCACGGCTGCGGGGCCGGGAGGGCCGGGCAGGGCATCTGCCGGCGGGCTGAGCACCCCCTGTCCGGCGGTACGTTCCGAGCACCCCTGTCCGGCGGTCCGTACGGAGCGGGCCGCCGGGGTGTCCCCGGCGGCCCGCCGATGAGGTCCGTGCCGGTGTGCCTCCGTCAGGCCCTGGGCCGGGTCGGCCGGGTGGCCGTCAGGGGGATCTCGCCCTTGAGCATCCGGCCGCCGTCTGCGGTGAGCCGCAGGTAGTAGTCGGACGAGCAGGAGGTGCCGTCCTCGTCGAGCGCGTAGATACCGGACCCGGCGGGCACGTCCGCGCCGGTCTCGGCGGTCTTCGCGATCTGGTTGCCCTCGTTGAACTCGTCGAACATGGAGATGTAGAAGCCCTGGGCGCCACCCCGGGTCAGATTGTAGAACTGCCGCCACATCAGCTCACCGTGCGCCCTGGCCCTGCCCTGGAGGTCGCCGGGGATCACACAGGGCTGGTAGTCGATGCCGTGGGCGTCGCAGTCGGCCTGGTCGGGGGTGTTGATGTCGCGGGAGAACTGGTCCGCCTGGTCGACGTTGCCGATCCGCCCGACCATCCAGGGCGAGATCATGTCGAAGGCGTGGTAGACGTCCGAGAAGCCGGGCCGGGAGTCGTCGGTGCCGGTGCGCCAGTGCGTGGGCACGCCGCCGATCACGTAACAGCCCTGGGCCTTGAGCCACTCGACGACGTCCTGGCAGGGTGCGGGCTCGAAGGGACGGCCCGGGTCGCTGAAGCCGAAGCCCCAGACGCACACCACCGGTTTGCCGTTCTGGTGGGCGTAGGCGCTCGACGCGGTGTACGCCTTCATCTTCGACGTCCAGTCCTCCTTGATCTCGGACTGCATGGACGTCCAGCCGCTGACGTCGTACATGATGTAGAACTTGCGGCCGTTGGCCTCGGCCGACCGGCGCACCTTCTGCGCCATGGCGTCCCGGGTGGGCCCTTCGTCGCCGAAGGGGTTGAAGCGCTGGAGCGCCGCGGTGTCGCAGTCGTTCTCCCGCATCCACCGGAAGTGGGTGTCTACCGTCTGCTGGTCCCACGAGGAGAACAGGTTGGCGGTCCCGCCATTGCCCAGGTCCGGGTAGGCCGTCGGGTAACCGCGGTCGTATTCCCGCATATCGGGCCAGGAGACGAGAGTGGTATTGCCGGGCGACGGCGGCCGGCTCGCGTCCTGACTCCAGTGCCACCAGCTGTTGATGGGGGCGCCGTCGCCGGTGCAGGCGAACCACCCCTGATAGCCCACGGTGATTTTGCCGACCACGTCGCCGGGGGGACTCGCGGCGGGTGCCGGACGCGCGCGGCGCCCCGGATCGGAGGCGGCGACTGCCCGCTGAGCGGCGCTGACGCCACCGATCGCGGCCGATGCGGCCAGCGCGGAGGCGATGACCGAACGTCGTGACATACTCACGGAGGATTTCCTCCCACCAGATATCTGCCGGAAATGCCTAAAGTCCTGGGGAGTGGGGGGAATGGCAGGCGGCGGCAGTACGCCCGGCTCCCCAGGGCACTTGGGTGAAAAGTAGTCGGGCGGCCCGGGCGGCCACAAGGCTGCGTACACCACGCATTCAGCCAATAATTCCGCCGCTTTGCCAGTCGATTTGTCAGCCGATTTTCTTTACGCTTTCCGTTTCCAGCGAAATGCGAATGAGCGACCGGCGGTGGCGACGGCGCGGAACACCCCCTGCGCGTCCCCCGGTGCGCTCCCCCTGTGTCCCTTTGCGCTCGCATGTGCCCGTATATGCGTCGGCGGCGCCGGGCATCACCTTCCCGACACCGTTGAACGGGGAGGTGCGCGGTGCACGGACCGGCGATGGCCGGCTGGCTGCTCGTCGCGCTCTGCGCGGCGGCCGGAGGCTACTGTCTGCTCCGGTTGCGCAGCAGCGTGGACGAACAGCGCAGTACGGCGGGCGGCGAAGCGCTCATGGGGTTCGGGATGGCGGCGATGGCCGTGCCCGCGGCCGTACTGGCACCGCCCGAGTGGGTCTGGCTGGTGTACGCGGCGGTGTTCGGCGGCGCGGCCCTGCACGCGCTCGTCACGGCCCGCCGCACGGCGTACCACTCCCACCATCCGCACCATGTGCTGGGACTGCTCGCCATGGCCTACATGGCCGGGTCGATGGCGGCGGCCCCCGAGGGGACGCACGCCATGCACACGGCGGGCGGAGCCCCGCTGGCCACCGGGGTGCTGCTGGTCTACTACGCCGGATACGTGCTCTGGGCGGGCGCCCGCCTGCTGCCGCTGCCCGCCATGGCGGGACCGGAGGGCGGCGCGACGGTGGCGGTCGGCTGGGGCGACAGGACGGAGCTGGCGGTCGCGTGCAGGCTGTCGATGGGCGTCGCCACGCTGGCGATGCTGCTCACGCTCTGAGCCACCGCGGCCACGGCCTCGGTACTGGTGGGGTCTCGTATCCAACTGTCGCCAGATCTCGCGTGCTCATCGACCGGCCCCGTTCATCGCATCAATCTCTATTGGTTGGAGACTCTTACAACCCATGGGCCCATGTCGCCGGTTGAGCGTTCTTGAGTGCCCCCGGCAACCTCGGCGTCGGGCTGACAGCCGCCCGCCGGTGCGTGTGACCAGTCCTCCTCGTCCTCGTCGAGTTCCGGGGCGTACGGGTCGCGCGGCGGGCGCAGGGCACCCGCCGGCCTGGGTGGAGGCGGTGAAGTGGAGGCGGTGAAGCTGCAGCGGCCCAGGACGTCGAGGTTCCTGTGCCTGAGCGGAGAAAGCCGGGCGATGTCCTCGTCCCGGATCTCGTGGCCTTCGGCGCGGATCTGTGCGACGGCGGCATCGGTGTACCGCGTGGTCCGGAGCACCACGGCGTTGAGGACCGGGCCGGGCGAGCCGAGCTGGTCCTCCATGCCGTCCCGGGAGGCCCCGGTCCTGGCGGCAGCGCTCACGCCACGTCAGCTGGATGCCCTGCCGGCCATCGCGGATGAGGCCGCGGTCGGGGTGCTGGTGCGGCGGCCGGACCGAGCCGGTGACAACTCCCGCGCGTAGGCGCGGCTCGTGCGCCAGAATGCCCGGATGGAAACGGGCACGGTGGCGGAACTGGTCGGTCAGGCACTGGCGGCGGCGCGTGTCGCCGAGGAAACGGATGACTGGGACGAGTACGGGACGCTGCTGTGGCGGGCGGCAGTTGACGGGGTGAGGTCGCTGCCGCTCGGCTTGGAGCTGATCGGTTCGGATGACCCGGCCGAGCGTGAGACGGGCTGTGACCTGCTGGGCCACGCGAGCGATCAGAACGAGGGAATCCGCGCCGAGACGGCGGCCGCGCTGGTCGCGCTCGCGGAGCGGGAGACCGAGGGCCGCGTGCTGTCATCCCTGGCGTGCGCGATCGAGAGGACGTACGACCAGCGCGCCGTCCCCGTCCTCGTCGCCCTCGCGGGCCACCCCGACGCAGAGGTCCGCCGGCGGGTGGCCGGCTCCTTTGCGGGGGTCACCACCGGACTGCCGGACGGCCCGGACATCCGTGCCCTCATCACACTGACCCGAGACGAGGATCCGGAGGTCCGCAATTGGGCGACGTTCACGCTGGGCTTCCAAACCGAGGCCGACAGCCCAGCGGTCCGGACCGCGCTCCGGGAGCGGACGACCGACGAGAATGCGGATGCCCGCGAGGAAGGCATCCGCGGGCTCGCCCGGAGACACGACCTGCGTGTCGTCCCGTTGCTGGCGGAACTGTTGGACAACCCCGAGGGGGCACATGTCCTCACGTTCAGCGCGGCCGCGATCATGGGCATCCCCGAACTACTGCCGGCTCTGCTGGAGTACGAGCCCGAAGACGTCGGAGTCACCGCTGCCGTGAATGCCTGCGACCCGATGCGGCGGGCCCACTTGGACGCCTCCGCCTGGGAGCTGACGTGCGCACTCCACCGCCTCCGCCCCGACCTGGACGCCGCCGTCCACATGGAGCGCTTCGACTACGGCCTGTCCCTCGGCCTCGCCGCCACCCTCGGGTCCTCGGGCTACTCCGTCGAGGCTCTGCTCGAGCGCGCGGACCGCGACCCGGCGCGCGCTGCCGAACTGGTCGCGTCCGACCTGCCGAGGAGCCCCGAGTGCGGCGGCTGAACGTCTACACCCGCGTGTCCTCCGACTTCCGCACCCGCAGGCTGCGCAGAGCATTGACCGCGACGATGCGGGCCGCTCCGCGGCGGGCAAGGAGCACTTGATGAAACGCCAGGGCAGCTACCAGTGGCGACCGCGCGAGGTGACGGCCACCCGAATACAGCGCTCAGGATCAACGACGCTTACCCATCCCCAGCCCGGAGAGCCCCGCGCGCGGTGAGCCGACCGCCCCACGAGCGGCGAAACGTGTCCTGAGTCACTTGATCCGCAAGGTGATACCGCTCAGTAGTGCGCCCTCATACGCTGATGACCATGATGGTCTCCCTGGCGCTGCTGCTGCTCGGCACACTGGCCGCCGTCGTCGCCCCGCGGTTTCTGGCGCGCGCCGACTGGCCGGAGCGGGAGCCGGTGGTGGCGCTGTGGGTGTGGCAGTGCGTGGTGGCGGCCGTGCTGCTGAGCTTCGCGCTCTCCATGACCTTCAGCGCGGCCACCGCCTGGGGGGCCGTACGGGGGCAGGTCTTCGCGCCCGCACCGCAGGGGGTCATGGAGGCGTACTCCCTCGGCTCGCACCGGGCGTGGTCGGCCCCGCTCGCCGTGGTTCTGGCGGCGGGCGGCCTGTGGACGGCGGCGATGCTCACGCGGGAGATCCACCGGGCGCGCAGGCGGAGCGGCACGCGCCGCTCCGAACTGCTCCTACGCGCACCCGCGTTGCCCGGCGAACAGCCCGGTGGCGAATCGCTCGTCGTCCTGGAGGAGGAGCGCCCTGACGCCTGGTGGCTGCCGGGCGCCGCACCCCGGCTGGTCGTCACCACCGCCGCGCTGCGACGACTGAAGGGCCGTCAGCTCGACGCCGTACGCGCCCATGAGCAGGGACACGCGCGCGCCAGGCACGACTGGCTGCTGCACTGCTCCGGGGCGCTCGCGAACGGCTTTCCGCAGGTCCCGGTGTTCGCGGCGTTCCGCGACGAGATGCACCGGCTGGTCGAGCTGGCCGCCGACGATGTCGCCTCCCGGCGTTTCGGCCGCCGGACGATCGCGCTCGCGCTGGTCGAACTCAACGAGGAGCGTGGGGTGTTCGGACCCCGCGCCACCCAGCACGCGCAGTTGCCGCAGCGGGTGGACCGGCTGCTGGCGCCGGCGGAGCGGCTGACGGCGGGACGCCGGCTGCGGCTGACCGCCATGGCGGCACTGGTACCGGTGGTGCCGGTGATCGTGGCGCTCGTGCCGGCGCTCCGCGCGCTGGGATAGCGTGCCGCGCGCCTCCTCGGCAAGGATCACTCCATGCGCCCCCCGTCGTTTTCCGCCCCCACGCCCGCTCCCCCGACGCGTGCCCGGCTCCTCACCACCGCTCGTACGGCCGCCCTGTTCGGCGTCCTGTCGGCCCTGGTAGTGGCCCTGGTCGCCGCCCGGTGGGGGCCCCTGCTCTCCTTCGACCACTCCTCGGCCGACACGCTGCACCACTGGGCCGTGGCCGACCGGTCAGCGACCCGGGTGAACAGGGTCTTCACCGACTGGGTGTGGGATCCGTGGACGATGCGGCTCCTGACGGCGGCCGCGGTGATCGTCGTCTGGCGGCGCGGCGACCGTACCGCGGCGCTGTGCGTGGCGGCGGCGAGCGTCCTGTCCGCGGTCCTCCAGCAGGGGCTGAAGTCCGCCGTCGGGCGGGCGCGCCCGCACTGGCCCGATCCGGTCGACTCCGCTCACTACGCGGCGTTCCCCTCCGGGCACGCCATGACGGCCACGGTCGCCTGCGGGCTGCTGCTGTGGCTGCTGTGGCACAGGGAGCCGCCCCGGTGGGTGTGGATCGCGGCGGTGGCCGTCGCGGCGGTCTCCGTGGCGGGGGTGGGATTCACCCGGCTCTGGCTGGGGGTCCACTGGTTCTCGGACGTCCTGGGCGGCTGGCTGCTCGGCGTCTTCCTGGTCGCGCTCACGATCGCCGCGTACGGGCGCTTGTCCGGGCGGCGGTGACACCGGAAGGATCGGGTCCATGACGTTCAAGGGTGTGCTCTTCGACTTCTCCGGAACCCTCTTCCGCATCGAATCGGCCGGATCCTGGCTACGGGCCGCGCTCAACGAGGCGGGCATCGCCCTCCCGCCCGACGAGGTGCGCCGGCAGGCCATAAGGCTGGCCGCGGCGGGCGCGCTGCCCGGCGGGCCCGAACCACGGCAGGTACCGCAGGACCTGGCGGAGGCGTGGGCGCTCCGCGACCGGAGCGCGGAGCTGCACCGCGCCGCCTACACCGGCATGGCCCGGCAGGTCGCCCTGCCCGATCCGGCGCTCTACGACGCCCTGTATGAACGCCACATGACGCCGGAGGCCTGGCGTCCGTACGCCGACGCGGGCGACGTACTCAGGGCGCTGCGGCGCGGTGGCCTGGGCGTCGCGGTCGTGAGCAACATCGGCTGGGATCTGCGGCCGGTGTTCCGCGCGCACGGCCTGGACGCCCTGGTGGACGCGTACGTGCTCTCGTACGAGCACGGCATCCAGAAGCCGGATGTACGCCTCTTCCGCGCGGCCTGCGAGGAGTTGGGCCAGGATCCGCACGACGTGCTGATGGTCGGGGACGACAGGCGGGCCGACGGTGGAGCGGCGGAGCTGGGCTGCTCGGTGCATTTCGTGGACCATCTCCCGGTCGAGGAACGTCCCGCCGGACTGCGGCCCGTCCTCACGCTGGCCGGCCAAGGGCCGCTGCCGTAACGTCTCTTACGGCCACCGGATCACCACGAAACCCCACCGATCGGCATGCCCGCCCGGCTGCGGGCATGCCGAAGGCCGCCTGCCTTGGACGATCCCCCGCGTCGCCCAAGGCAGGCGGCAGCCCCGTTGAGCAGGCCGGAAAGGGTCTGCGACGGAACGCTCTGAGTATACTGGCTGAGAGCCAGTCAACGCAGGAGTCCAGCATGTCCCCGCGAAGCGCATCGGTCAATGAAGAACTTCGTCGGCGTTCCCGGGAGCGGCTGCTGCAGGCGACGGTGGAGCTGGTCGCGGAGCGCGGTTTCGAGGCCACGACGCTCGCCGACATCGCCGACCGGGCGGGCGCCGCACGCGGTCTGATCTCGTACTACTTCCCGGGAAAACGGCAGCTCCTGCAGTCCGCCGTGCACCGGCTGATGCATCTCACCCTGGAAGCGGGCCTGGAGCGCGAACCGGCCACGGACGACGGGCGGGAGCTGATGGCGCGGGCACTCGACGCCATTCTCGGGCTCACGGCCGACTGGCCGCTCCTGATGCGGACGCACATGGCCGGCATTTTGCAGGCCGAGGGATTCGTCCAGTGCCCGGAGCAGCAGCGTCTCGCGCAGCTGCTGCGCGAGACGGTGGTGGCGTACGGGTCGCCCGACCCGGACAGCGACTATCCGCTGATGCGCGCCCTGATGATGGGCGCGGTCTTCGCGGTGCTGATGCCGGGGGCGCCCATGCCGCTGTCGCGGCTGCGCGCCGAGCTGTTCACGCGCTACGGGCTGGACTGGGAGCTCGGCGTTCCGCCGGGCGGCGAGCCGCCCGGCGGAACGGGTCAGGAGATGATCCTCGGTGATCGAGGCTCAGCTGAGGTGCCTCAGCGGCTGAACGGGTTGAAGTAGTCCGGCTGCGTCTGGACGTTGAGCTCGTCCAGGTGGATCAGCTTCGCCAGGTCCGTCCGGTAGTCGTCGAGCTTCAGAACGTCGAAGCCCTTGGCGATGTCGTTCGAGTAGATATAGCCGTTGTAGTAATACGCCGACCACGAACCGCCGGTGACCAGGCTGGCGGTCGAGATCGGGCCCCGCTCGAAGTAGGCGATCTCCTTGGGCTTCGCCGAGTTGGTGAAGTCCCACACCGAGACGCCGCCCTGGTACCAGGCCTGGACCATGATGTCGCGTCCCAGCACCGGGATCAGCGAGCCGTTGTGGGCGACGCAGTTCTCGGTGTCCGCCTGGTGGCGGGGGATCTTGTAGTAGCCGCGGAAGACCAGCTTGCGCTTGTCACCCTTGCCGGTGATGTCGTAGATGCCGTCAGCGCCGCGGTTCGGGCCGATCTGGGCGTTGCAGGTGGCCGCGCCGCCGCCGCCCAGCTCGTCGGTGAAGACGACCTTGTTCGCGGCCTGGTTGAAGGTGGCCGAGTGCCAGAAGGCGAAGTTGACATTGTCCTGGACCCGGTCGATGACCCTCGGACGGGCCGGGTCCTTGATGTCGAGGAGGATGCCGTCACCCATGCAGGCTCCGGCGGCCAGGTCCTTGGAGGGCAGCACGGTGATGTCGTGGCAGCCGGTGGTCGCGGAGACGCCCGGGTTGGTGGGCGCGCCGGGGTTGCCGCCGTCCGGGAAGAGGACCGGGAAGTCCACGACCGCGGCCTGCTGCGGAGCCTTGCGCGGCACCTTGATGATGGAGATGCCGTCGTGCGGCGGCTGGCAGTCCGGGAAGGACGCGCTGGGCGAGTACGACGAGACGTAGATGTAGACGTCCTTGCGCTCCGGCACCAGCGTGTGCGTGTGCGAGCCGCACGCGGTCTCGACGGCCGCGACGTACTTCGGGTTCTTCTTGTCGCTGATGTCGAAGATCTTCATGCCCTCCCAGGAGGACTTCTCCGTGGCCGGCTGCGACACACTGCTGCACGAGTTGTCGCTGCGCGAGGAGTCCGTGGACAGGAAGAGCAGGTCTCCGGAGACCGTGATGTCGTTCTGCGATCCCGGACAGAGGACCTGGGCGACGGTCTTGGGAGCCTTCGGGTTGCTGAGGTCGAAGATCCGGAAGCCGTCGTAGTTGCCGGCGAAGGCGTACTTGCCCTGGAAGGCCAGGTCCGAGTTGGTCCCCGCCAGTGCGTCCTTGGGGACGTTGGCGAGGTGCTTGATGTTGGCGCTGTGGACGACTTCGTCCACACCGGGTATCTCGCCCTGCTGAATGGCGGTCTTCGCCTCGGCGACCTGGCCTGCGGAGATCGCTCCCTTGGCCGGGGCGTCACCGGGGTCAGGTGTGGCGGCCGCCGGTCCGGCGGCCAGCAGAGTGGCGAAGAGTCCGGCCGCGGCTGCCGCCACGCCCAGACGTCTGCGCCGCACGCCGGCGGTGTGCAACGAGGTCACTGCATCCTCCTCTTGTGTCCGTTCGGGACTGAACGGATCACGGACCCCGGCAGTATCGTCCTTCTCATGTGCATCTCAACAGATGGCAACAGAGACGTAATGAAAGTTTTTGATCATCCACACATGGAACCGTGTTAGGACGGAGTCTCACTCCGTCATGTGCAGCAGGAGGTCGCTGTGTTGATCCGCCGCAGGAACCCGCGTATCCCCCGGTCCGCCGCCCGGCCCGCCAGGTCCACCGACCGGGCCGTCGTCCGGTCCGTCATCGCGACAGCGGCCGGTGTCGCCGTACTCGCCCTGGGAGCGTGCGACGCGGGGGGCGACGGCACGGCGAAGGCCAGGACCAGGGCCGATGGCGCCGCCGTCGTGGTGGCACCGGGCAAGCCGGGTGAGCCCGCCAGGACGCTCTCGCCCGAGGAAGCGCTGAAGGAAGCGCCGGACAACTCCCCCAACTCCGCTGATTTCAGCTATGCGCAGATGATGATCGTGCACCACGGTCAGGCCCTGGAGATGGTGGCTCTCGCCCCGGACCGGGCCGCGTCGAGGTCCGTGAAGCTGCTCGCCGAGCGGATCGCCGCCGCCCAGAAGCCCGAGATCGGCGCCATGGAGGGCTGGCTGAAGAACAATGGCGGAGCAAAGAGACAGCAAGGCCATGACCACGGCGCGATGCCCGGCATGGCCACGGCGGCGCAACTGACGCAACTGCGCGCGGCCAAGGGCGCGGACTTCGACGAACTCTTCCTCAAACTGATGATCACTCACCATCAGGGAGCGATCACCATGGCCGTCGAGGCGCTGTCGCAGGGCAACAACGTGCAGGTCGAGGAGATGGCGAACGATGTCATCGCGCAGCAGACCTCCGAGATGAGCCGCATGCGCGCGATGTGAGGCGAACCCCGTCTATGGACAGGGCATATGACGGTGCATCAGCGACGGTTGTGACGCGGCGACAGATGGCCGGCGTCCCGGGCGCCGGCGATGAGCCGGAGTGATTTGCGGCGGCTGAATCCGGTGGCCGACATCACCGCGAGCACCGGATCGTGCCCCTCCTGCTGAGCCGCGCGGTAGATCTCGGCGACGCTCCGCCGGGCGGCGCTGCCGCGCGGCAGGGCGGGACGGGCGCGGTGCCTGCCGGACTGCTCACGCTCCTGCCCCCCGCCGTCGCCGAGGTCCGGAGGAGGCACGTCGGCCGGGGCGGCCTCGGATACTTCCTGTACGGCCGGGTCGAGGGCGTTCAGCTCGAAGACGACGGGCTGGACGACGACGGGCTGGGTGACGACGGGCTGAGTGACGACGGGGTGGCCGACGGGCGGGATGACGACGGGCTCGCCGAAGCTGGGATCGATGGCGATCAGTTCACTCCCGGTCCCTTCGACGGTCGGGGGATCACCGACCGGATTTCCCCCGACCAGGGTTCCGCCGTCCCGCGCCGCCTCCTCCCGCGCCGCCTCCTCCCGCGCCGCACCGTCCCGCGCCGCACCGTCCCGCGCTTCCGTCGCCGGGAGGACGGGCTCGGGCTCCGGCGCGGGCGGAATGCGGCCCGCCACCACCTGGCAGGCGCTCTGGAGCGGTCCCTCGATCGACTCCGCGAGGGCGGCGAAGCCGTCCAGGTCCACCGGCGGATCGGCCTGCGCGTCCTCGATGGCGATCCGGCCGTCACGTACCACCGCGAGGACGTCGATGCGGGCGCCGTCCGCGAAGGTCAGCCTGATGTCGACCCAGGGCGGCAGGATCTCGCACCGTGCGGCGCCGTCCCGGGGGTCCCCGGCGCCGGTGACGGTGCCGTACCCCTGCACCTCCCACATGGGCCACACATCGCGCTCATCGGGTTCCTGGGCGGAAATCAATTTATGTTCCGACACATTCACAACTTAATCAGGCAATCCATCCGTATGGTCATGGCGCGCACGTGCCCGCTCCGTACGGCACCCTGTCGGCTCATCGCACCGGACCACCGCGCCCGATCCGGTGCGATGCTGGAATCCCGGCGGGGAAGCCGGAAGGAGTGCGCCGTGCTGCGTGTCGCCGTCATCGGCTCAGGACCCAGCGGTGTCTACACCGCCCAGGCGCTTGTCCAGCAGAGCCGCGTCCCGGATGTCGAGGTCTGGATCCTGGACCGGCTGCCCTGCCCGTACGGACTGGTGCGCTACGGCGTCGCCCCCGACCACGAGAAGATCAAGTCGCTGCAGGGCAACCTGCGAGGCGTGCTGGAGCACGAGCGGGTCGGATTCCTCGGCCATGTGGAAGTGGGCGCGCGGGGGCTCACGCCCGAGCGGCTGCTGGAGCTCTTCCACGCGGTCGTCTACTGCGTGGGGGCCGCCAGGGACCGGCCCCTCAACGTTCCCGGTGAAGAACTGCCCGGCAGCTGGTCGGCCACCGACTTCGTCTCCTGGTACAGCGCCCATCCCGACGCCGCGGCCCCCGGTTTCGCGCTGGACGGCGGGGCGGCCGTGGTGATCGGGGCGGGCAATGTCGCCGTCGACGTGGCCCGCGTGCTGGCGCGCGGCGCCGACGAGCTCCGCACGACCGATCTGCCCGAGAGGGCCTTGGGCGCGCTGGCCTCCAGCGGCGTGCGTGAGGTGCATCTGGTGGGCAGGCGCGGCCCTTCACAGGCGAAATTCACCACCAAGGAACTGCGCGAGCTGGGCTCGCTCCCGACGGCGGGGATCCAGGTCGAGCGGGCGGATCTGGAGCTGGATCCGGCGTACACCGGGGAGGCCGCGACCCTGCCGGCGGTGAACCGGCGCAATCTGGAGGTCGTACGCGGCTGGGCCGCGCTGCCCGCCCAGGTGCGGGCGCGGCAGATCCGGCTGCGGTTCTTCCTGCGCCCGGTGGAGATCCTCGCGGAGCGCGGCCGGGTCGCCGGGGTACGTTTCGAACGCACCGTGCCGGACCGTGACCGCGACGGCGGGGTGCGGGGCACGGGGACGTACGAGGACATCGGGGCGCAGCTGGTGCTGCGGGCGGTCGGCTACCGGGGCGCCCCCTTGGCGGGACTGCCGTTCGACGACCGCACGGGAACGGTGCCGCACACGGCGGGGCGCGTGCTGCGGGAGGGGGCGCCCTCCCCCGGCGAATACGTGGCGGGCTGGATCAAGCGCGGCCCCACGGGGGTGATCGGGACGAACCGGCCCTGCGCGAAGGAGACGGTCGCGTCGCTCCTGGACGACGCCCCGGCACTGGCGGCGCGGCGGGTGGCCGGGGACGCGGGGGCGGGGCTGCGGGAGTCGGGGCAGCGGCCGGTGGAGTGGCCGGGCTGGCTGGCGATCGAGGAGGCCGAATCGGCACTCGGGCGGGCACTGGGCCGGCCGTCGGTGAAGATCCCGGACTGGCCGGGCCTGCTGGGGGCCGCACGGGGCGGCCGGGGTTCGGTCGGCTGAGCGGCGGGGCCACCGTGGCGGCGGTCGCGCCGGAGCCGTAACGGCCTCCGCCGGTCCGCGCCCGGTCCGTCCGCCGGTCGGATCAGGACAGATCCGGCCGCGATGCCTGGGCGGTGACGGCGGCCAGCACGCTGTCGAGGAGTCCCGGGAAGAGGCTGTCCAGGTCCCGCCGGCGCAGGCCGTTCATCTTGGCCGTCCCCCGGTACGTCTGCTGGATCACCCCGTTCTCGCGCAGCACCCGGTAGTGGTGGGTGGAGGTGGACTTGGTGACCGGCAGGCTGACGTGCGAGCAGGTGAGTTCGCCTTCGGCGGCCGCCAGGGCGCTGACGACCCGCAGCCGCAGGGGGTCGGCGAGTGCGTGGAGCACGCCTTCCAGACGGATCTCCTCGCGCCGGGGATGGGCGAGTTCACGCGTACCGGTCGCGGCGGTCACAACGGCTCCACTCCGTGGGGAAGGTCTCCTCGTACGAGACTCGTCGTAGTTTGACACATGCCTTACTACGATGGGTATCGTACGAAGCTGGGCTTCGCCCACCGTACCCGCCCGCCCGACCCGTTCCGACTGGAGTCCGCCGTGAGCGCACTGTTCGAGCCGTACACCCTGCGGTCGCTGACCATCCCCAACCGGGTGTGGATGGCGCCCATGTGCCAGTACTCCGCGGACGAGACCGGCCCCGGCGCCGGGGTGCCGAACGACTGGCACTTCGCCCACCTCGCGGCGCGCGCCACGGGCGGCACGGGACTGATCCTCACCGAGGCCACGGCGGTCAGCCCCGAGGGCCGGATCAGCCCCGCCGACCTCGGCATCTGGAACGACACCCAGGTCGCGGCGTTCCGCCGGATCACCCGCTTCCTCGCCTCCCAGGGCACGGTCGCGGGTATCCAGCTGGCTCATGCCGGGCGCAAGGCCTCGACCAAGGCGCCGTGGCAGGGCGGCGGGCCCGCCGGCCCCGAGGCCAACGGCTGGGAGCCGCTGGGACCGAGCCCGGTGCCGTACGCGGAGGGGAATCTCCTGCCCGCCGAGCTGACGGTGGATCAGATCCAGGAGATCGTCGGGCAGTTCGCGGCGGCGGCACGGCGGGCCCGCGAGGCGGGCTTCGAGGTCGTCGAGGTGCACGGTGCGCACGGCTATCTGATCGGCCAGTTCCTCTCACCGCACAGCAACCGGCGCACCGACTCCTACGGCGGCTCCTTCGAGAACCGCGCGCGGTTCGCCCTCGACGTCGTGGACGCCGTCCGCGCTCAGTGGCCCGAGGACCTGCCGGTCTTCTTCCGCGTCTCCGCCACCGACTGGCTGGACGAGGGCGGCTGGAGCGTCGACGACACCGTCCGCCTCGCGGACGAACTGCTGGCGCACGGCGTCGATCTGCTCGACGTCTCCAGCGGCGGCAACGCGGCAGGAGTACGGATCCCCGTCGGCCCCGGCTACCAGGTGCCGTTCGCGGCCCGGGTCAGGGCCGAAACCCGGCTGCCCGTCGCGGCCGTCGGCCTGATCACCGACCCGGAGCAGGCCGAGAAGATCGTCGCCAACGGCGAGGCCGACGCGGTGCTGCTCGGCAGGGAGCTGCTGCGCGACCCGTCCTGGGCCCGCCGCGCCGCCGCCGGACTGGGCGGTACGACGCACACCCCGCCGCAGTACCTGCGGGCGCTCTGACCTCTCGGAGAGTGGCGCCCCCGCCGCCCCCGGCACACACCGCCCGGGGGCGGCCGGGGCAGGCGTGTCGGGGGACCGGAGGCCCCCACGAGTAGAGTGCGGCCGTGGCAGCAAGACCGTTGAACGAAATCGTCGAGCCCGGCTGGGCGGACGCGCTGGGCCCCGTGGCCGGGCGCATCACCGCGATGGGCGAATTCCTGCGTGCGGAGATCGCCGCCGGACGCACCTATCTGCCGGCCGGAGCGCACGTACTGCGCGCCTTCCAGCAACCCTTCGACGAGGTACGGGTCCTCATCGTCGGCCAGGACCCGTATCCGACGCCCGGGCACGCGGTGGGGCTGAGCTTCTCGGTCGCGCCCGAGGTGCGGCCGCTGCCCGGCAGCCTGGAGAACATCTTCCGCGAGCTGCATACGGACCTGGGCCTGCCCCGTCCGTCCAACGGCGATCTGACTCCCTGGACGCGCCAGGGGATCCTGCTGCTCAACAGGGCGCTCACCACGGCCCCGCGCAAGCCCGCCGCGCACCGCGGCAAGGGCTGGGAAGAAGTGACCGAGCAGGCGATCCGCGCCCTGGTGGCACGCGGAAAGCCGCTGGTGTCCGTGCTGTGGGGGCGGGACGCGCGTAATCTGCGGCCGCTCCTCGGCGACTTCCCCGCGATCGAGTCGGCCCACCCGTCGCCCATGTCGGCGGACCGCGGCTTCTTCGGCTCCCGACCGTTCAGCCAGGCCAATGACCTGCTGGTCCGCCAGGGGGCGCAGCCGGTGGACTGGCAACTGCCGTGACCGGATGCCGCTGTGAGCCGGGCGCCGGCCTGAACCGGCTCCTGGCATGAACCGGGTACGCGGGTGAGCTGGGTGCTGGGCGTGGACTCGGGCGGCTCGGGTCTGCGGATCGCGCTCGGCTCGGCGTCGTCCGGCGGGGACGGGGTCACGACGGTCGCCACCACCGTGTCCGCCGAGCCGGTACGCACCGGCCCCTCGGGCATCGACGCCCACCATCTGCTCGGCCAACTGCTGCCCGCGGCAAGGGAACTGCTCGCGCGGGCCGGCGCCGATCCCCTTGTCACCGGCAGCCTCTCCGCCGTCACCGTCGGAGCGGCCGGGATGGCGACACTGGGCGACGGTCTGCGCGCCGAACTGCCCGTCGCCCTGGAACGCGCCCTGGGGGTCGGCAGGTTGGCGCTCGCCGCCGACGCTGTCACCGGCTACGCCGGAGCGCTCGGCCAGCGCCCCGGAGCGGTCGTCGCGGCCGGTACGGGCATGATCGCACTGGGTACGGACCTGACGCGCTGGCACCGCGCCGACGGCTGGGGTCATCTGCTCGGCGACTGCGGCGGCGGCGCCTGGATCGGCCGGGCGGGACTGGAAGCGGCCCTGCGTGCCCACGACGGACGGCGCGGTGGTTCACCCGTACTGCTGTCCAGGATGGAAGCCGTGTTCGGGCCGGCGTCCGAGCTGCCAGGGCTGCTCTATCCGCGTACCGACCGGCCCGCCGTGCTGGCCTCGTTCGCCCCGGAAGTGGCCCGCTGCGCGGACCTCGATCCCGTCGCGAAAGACATCCTGTCAGCGGCGGCACGGCAGATCGCGGAGGCCGCCGCAGCCGTCTGCCCCACCGGAAGCACCGGCGAAGTAGCCCTGACCGGCGGCCTGTTCAAACTCGGCGACCCCCTGCTCGTTCCCCTGCGGGCCGAGCTGGCCGAGCAGCTCCCCCGGGCCACGACGGTGTCCCCGGCGGGAGACCCGCTCGCCGGGGCACTGCTCATCGCGGCGGCTCTCGCCACGGATTCGCTGCGGCTGCCGCGCGATCCGCGGCTGCTCGACGTCCCGACACAACGTCATAGATGAGCAGAAAATTACCTAACGGATAAATAAGGACAGATGGCTCACGACGGCCCCCTCCCCGAACAGTCGCGCCCGCGAAACCAGTAGCATTCGGCGCCATGAGCACCCCCACTGGGCCCGCATCCGGCCTGCCTGTACGAATGCCACGACCTCGTCAGTCGGGGCGCCACCGCCGTCCCGAACCCGTGGCGGCTCCCGAAGGTGCGCCCGCGCTTGTCCTCGCCGTTCCCGGCGCCCCCTCGGCCGCCGTTCGCGGGCTGGCCGAAGAGGTCGTCAGCATCGCCCGTTCCGAGCTGCCCGGCCTGGACGCCGTCATCGGCTTCCTGGACGGCGACGACGCCGAATACCCCACGCTGGGGACCGTCCTGGCCGGAACGGCCGCGCAGCGCGGCGAGCGCTACGAGCTGGCACGGGCCGCGGGCCGTGAGGTCGCCGAGCCGGTGGGCCCCGCGGCAGTCGTCGTACCGCTGCTCGCCGGCCCCGACAGCGGGCTGGTCGGCCGGATACAGCTGGCCGTCGCGGACAGCGGCGCGGCAGCCGAGCTGACCGATGTCCTCGGTCCGCACCCGCTGCTCGCCGAGGGTCTGCATGTGCGTCTTTCTGAGGCCGGTCTGGCCCGCGCCGACCGCGCCCGGCTGTTCACGGTCGCCACGGCGGCCGACGGAATCATCCTGGTGACGGTGGGCGGCCAGGAAGCCGTCCAGACCGCGGGAATCACCGGAATGCTGCTGGCCGCGCGCCTCGCGGTGCCGGTGATGGCCGCCGCGCTCGACGTGGACGGCTCGGTCACCTCGATCGCCACGCAGCTGCGCGAGGCGGGCGCCACGCAGCTCGCGCTCGCGCCGTACCTGGTCGGCCCCGAGCTTCCCGGCGGACTGCTCGAAGCGGCCCTCAAGGAGGCCGACTGCGCCGCCGCCGAGCCGCTGGGCGCCTACCCGGCGATCGGCAAGCTGGTGCTGTCGAAGTACACGACCGCGCTGGGCATCGCGCCGCAGCCGCAGGGGACACCGACGCACTGACCGACGCGTGGACGCGCCCCTGCCGTACGGGTGACGGAACCGGCCCGTACACAGGGAAAGGGCCCGCACCGGATCTCCTCCGGCGCGGGCCCTTCCACATGTCGACCCGGCGGGGGTCCGCCGGGCACCCTCCAGGGCGGTTGTACGGGGCCCTGACGGCCGGACGGACCCTGCCGTACGGAACAGGACCGCCGGCTCAGCCGAAGATCACACAGGAGGCCGCAGGGGCCTCGATCGATCCCGCGCGTACCGGGATGCCCGTCGCCGGGTCGATGTCGAACCAGGTCACGTCGCCGGAGTGCTCATTCGCGGCGTAGAGGCGGCGGCCCGTCGGGTCCAGCGCGAGATCGCGCGGCCAGCGGCCGCCGCACGCCACCGTGGTGACCAGCTCCGCCTTCTCGTACGTCTCGTCGAGCGCGAGGACCGCGATGCTGTCATGCCCTCGGTTGGCCGCCCAGACGAATCGGCCGTCCCGCGCCACGACCACTTCGGAGGCGTAGCTCCCGGTGTCCACGCCGGCGGGCAGCACGGGCGTCTCGCCGACCGGTTCGAGCACGCCCGCCGCCGCGTCCCAGCGACAGACGGTCAGCGTCGGTTCCAGCTCGTTCAGCACATAGGCATGGCCACCGGCCGGGTGGAAGGCGAGGTGGCGCGGCCCGCTGCCGGGGCGCAGCGCGCTCTCGCCGTGCGGGGTCAGCACGCCCGTGGCGGCGTCGAGGGCGCAGATCCGTACGGAGTCGGTGCCGAGGTCCACGCTGAGTACCCAGCGCCCGCTGGGGTCGGCCACCACCTGATGGGCGTGCGGACCACTCTGACGGTCCGGATCCGGCCCCGCGCCCTGGTGTCGCAGCACCGCGACGGCGGCCGCCGGGGCGCCGTCCTCCCGGACGGGCAGGACCGTGACGCTGCCCGAGCCGTAGTTGGCGGTCAGCAGATGGCCGGCGGCGAGGGTGAGGTGGGTGGGGCTCGCGCCGCGTACCGGTACGGGCTCCCCGATCAGCCGGGGTGTGCCGTCCTCGGCGTCGCGTGCCGGAGCCAGGAAGGCGGCCACCGCCCCGTCCTCCGTCTCGGAGACCGCGTAGAGCACGGACCCGTCGGACGACAGGGTGAGGAAGGAGGTGTCCGCGACGGCGTCGGTGGCTCCGCGTTCCGTCAGGGCACCCGTCCGCGCGTCCACGGCCATGGCGATGATGCCGCGGCCCCCGCCGAGGTGAACGACCCGATGAAGGCCCGCCCGTCGTTCCTGCCGCTCACAGTGTGTGTCCCCTCTTCGGCCCGCTGCTGTCCGGGGCGACGGTAGCAGGGGCCTCGAACGGGCCAGAGGCAGGTCAGGCGGGTACGAGAGGAGCGCGCGGCGCCGAGTGGAGCGGCGTGGAGAGGGCGTCGAGCGCCCTCTCCAGATCACGCAGATGGATCAGCGCCGCCTCGGCCCCGGGGTGCCCCGGTCCGTACTCCCCCACGGTGGCGGGGCGCAGCGGATCCGCGCCCGGTGGGGCGCCGGGTGAGACCAGTGCCTGTACGGCGGCCTCGACCCGCCGGCAGGCGGCGGCCAGCCTGGCGTCGTGCGAGGCGGCGGGGTCGGCGGCCACGGCGGCGAGACCGCGCACCTGACGGGCGCAGTCGTCGAGGAGGGCGAGCACCTGCCGGGCGCGTGCCTTGCGGGCCCGCAGCGGGCTGAGCGGATGGACGAGCGGCGCGAGCGACATCCGTACCCGGCCGAGCAGCGGCTCCAGCTCCCCGGCGAGGGGGCCCGGGTCCGCCTCCTCGTCCCCGGCGAGGCGGCGCGTGGCGGCCGTGGTGCAGTCGTGCACGCAGCGCAGGGCGCGCTGGATCCAGGCATCGGTCGCGGCATGGGTGGTGACGGGCAGGATCAGCGCGACCCCGAGCGCCGCGCCGAGAGCGCCCACGGCGGTCTCCTCGATCCGCAGCAGGAGCAGCCCGGGGTGCAGGACGCCCAGCAGGCCGTAGAGCAGACCCGCCATGACCGTCACGAAGAACATCATCCAGCTGTACGAGGGGGCGGCCGTGTAGAAGATCCCGAAGACACAGACGGCGACGAGGGCTGCGGTGGGCACGGGGGCGCCGGCCAGCGGGACCGCGATCAGCAGTCCGGCCGCGACGCCGACGACCGTACCGACGACCCGGCGCAGGCCGCGGACCAGCGTCTCGCCGCGCGATGTGGTGTTGACGAAGATCCACCAGGCCGCGCCGACGGCCCAGTACGAGCGGTCCTGGGAGAGCAGGTGCCCCACGGAGAGGGCGACGGCGCAGGCCACCGTGGCCTGGAGGGCCTGGCGGGTGGTGGGGCGGGCGAGTCCCCGGCCGGTGAGCGGGGCCGGGACGGCGGGCGGGGGCGTACGGCGTTCGACGCACCAGAGGCCGAAGCGGACCGTGGAGGACGCGGCGAGGGCCAGTGCCACCGCCGCGAACAGCTCCGGCAGCTGGGCGGGGAGCGCGTGCAGGAACTGGGTGACGAAGAACATCATGAACGCGAAGATCCCCAGCGCCTGGCCGCGCGGGCCCCACCGCCTGGCGTAGACACCGGCGAGGACGACGACGAGCCAGCTTCCGCCGCGCAGCAGGGGCTGTTCGTGGAGGGCGGTGGCCAGCGCGAGGACGGGGAAGCCGGCCACCGGCAGCAGCGCGGTGGTGCCGGCCTGGCCCCGGACCGTCGGATCGCCAACGGTGAAGAGCGCGAGGAGCGCGGCGAGGCCCGCGGTGATGGAGGCGGTGAGGGAGAGCCCGGCCAGTTCGGCGACGGTGACGGCGAGGCCGATGCCGACGACCGCCCGCGCGGAGACGCGCAGCCGGATCCGGCCCGGATCGGGGGCCACGAAAATCTTCCGGAGGCCGCGCGCGGACACCCACCGCGTCCGCCGGCCCCGCTCCCGCCGCACGACGGTGGTCGCGCGCCCTGTGCCGTACACCTGCAACCTCTCCGGACATGGGAAAGGCGCCGCGGGTCCGGGCCGGCGTCTTCGCCGCCCCGGCGCTACGCAGCGCCATCGACACCGAAAGGTAAACACCAAGGGGGACAGTGGCTCAACTCGATCGCGGCCGACTGGGCCATTGGTACAGTGAAGCGTCAGGCGATACGGATGGCGGGAGGCCAACGGACCATGGCGGTGGACGCGCTCGACACCCGCATCCTGCGGCTCCTCATCGAGCAGCCGCGCACCAGCGTGCGGGAGTACGCGCGGCTCCTCGGGATCGCCCGGGGCACCCTCCAGGCCAGGCTGGACCGGCTGGAGCGGGACGGGGTGATCACCGGCACCGGTCCGCAGCTGTCGCCGGCCGCCCTCGGGCATCCGGTGCTCGCCTTCGTCCATGTCGAGGTGACGCAGGGGCATCTCGACGAGGTCGGCGACGCGCTGGCCGAGATCCCCGAGATCATCGAGGCGTACTCGATCACCGGCGGCGGGGATCTGCTGACCCGGGTCGCGGCGCGCGACAACGGGCATCTGGAGGATGTGATCCAGCGGCTGATCCAGCTGCCCGGGGTGGTCCGTACGCGTACCGAGATGGCGCTGCGTGAACGGGTGCCGCACCGGCTGCTGCCGCTGGTCGAATCGGTGGGCCGGGCGGCCGGCGAACGACGCTGACCGGCCGGCCGGCTGATCGACCGGCTGACATGCCGGCCGACCCGGCCGACCCGGCCGACCCGACCGACCCGACCGACCCGGCAGCGGGTGCCTTGGCATGCTGGACCGCATGAGCTCTTCGCGCATCGCAGCGGTCATCTTCGATCTCGACGGAACACTCGTCGACAGCGAGCCGAACTATTTCGAAGCCGGGCGGCGGCTTCTCGCGCGGTACGGGGTGCACGACTTCAGCTGGGAGCAGCACAGCCGGTTCATCGGGATCGGCACCCGGGAGACGCTGGAGACGCTGCGTGAGGAGTACGGGATCGACGCGCCGGTCGACGAGCTGCTGGCCGGGAAGGACCGGCTCTACCTGGAGCGGGTGCGTGCCTCGACGGAGGTGTTCCCCGAGATGCGGAGGTTCGTGGAGCGGCTGCACGCCGACGGTGTACGGATGGCGGTGGCGTCCGGCTCGTCCCGCGCGGCCATCGAGGTGGCGCTGGGCGTCACGGGCCTGGACGCGTACTTCCCCACGACCGTGTCGGCCGAGGAGGTCGCCCACGGCAAGCCGGAGCCCGATGTCTTCCTGGAGGCCGCGCGCAGGCTGGGCGTGCCGCCCGCCGCGTGTGTGGTGGTGGAGGACGCCGTGCCCGGGGTCGCGGCCGCACACGCCGCCGGGATGCGCTGCATCGCCGTCCCCTATGTCCCGGGCACGGCGTCCGACCCGGTGTACGCGAGCGCCGGACTGCTCTTCCCGGGCGGCCAGGGCGCGTTCACGGCGCGAGCCGCGTACCGGTGGATCGCGGGGCAGGGTGGTATCTCAGGACTCTTCCCCGTAGGCGAGTTCGCTGGCCAGGAGCGCCGCACCGACCACCCCGGCACGGGACCCGAGCTCGGACATGACGATCGGCAGGTTCCCCGTGGCGAGCGGGAGTGAGCGTTTGTATACGACGCTGCGGATCTCGGCGAGCAGGAGATAGCCGAGCCCCGAGAGGCCGCCACCGATCACGATCATCGACGGGTTCATGAAGCTGACCAGGGTGGCGAGGACCTGTCCGACCCGGTGGGCACCGGTCCGGATGAGGTTGACGCAGACGTTGTCGCCGCCGGCGGCGCACTCGGCGACATCCACGGCGGTGAGCGTCCCCCGGGCGGCGAGCCGGGCGGCGAGGGCCGGTGACCGGCCGGAGCGGGCGGCCTCGGTGGCGTCCCGGGCGAGGGCGACGCCACCGAAGAACGCTTCCAGGCAGCCGGTGTTGCCGCAGGTGCAGACGGGCCCGTCCGCCTCGACCTGGATGTGCCCGATGTCGCCGGCGCAGCCCGCCGCGCCACGGTAGACGCGGCCGTGGTGCTGGACGCCGGAGCCGATGCCGCTGCCTATCTTGACGAAGAGCAGGTGGTCGGCGGTCCTGGCGACCCCGCTGTGCTGTTCGCCGAGGGCCATCATGTTGACGTCGTTGTCGACGACCACCGGGCAGCCGTGTTCCAGGGCGAGGGTGTCCCGTACCGGGAAGCGGTTCCAGCCCACCATGATCGGCGGGGACACGGGGACGCCTTCGCGGAAGCTGACCGGCCCCGGGAGGCCGATGCCGATGGCGTCGACGCGGGTGTAGTGGCCCTGGGCGCGCATCTCGTGCAGGAGTTCGCTGACGCGGTCCAGCACGACGACCGGTCCGGAACGGATGTCGGCGGCCTCGGAGTAGGAGGCCACCGGTTCGAGTCCGCCGTCGGTGATCTCGATGTCGAGCGAACTGGCGCCCAGATCGACGGCCGCGAAGCGGAGGCCGGGGTCGAGCTGGACGAGGGTGGAGCGCCGGCCGCCCCGAGAGGCGGCCGGTCCCGCCTCCAGGACCTTCCCGGCGGCGACCATGCGATCGAGTTCGGCGAGGAGACGCGGTCGCGGAACCTCTAATCTGTCCGACAACTGGGCTCGGGAGAGTGGGCCGTTGTCACGCAGCAGGCTCAGTACGCGGTACTGGATGTTCACGGGCTCACTTCCTCGGACGCCATCGGGATCGGCACCAGGATCGGTCGTCGAGGACGCAACTTTCACACATATTGCCAAAAGTTGTTTCCGCATTGACGAAACATGTGCGCGGGAGAGCGTGCTGCCCCGCCCGTACGGGCGGGGCAGCACGTTTCCGGTCAGTCGGTCAGGCCCCCTTCACGGCCCGTGCGTCACGCGCCAGGGCCGCACCCGCGGCCGCGTTCGGCACCAGTGCCGTGTCGCCGGCGGACTGGGCGAACGAGTCCAGGACAGCGGCGGCCTGGGCGGCCCGTCCTGCCTCGGCATGGGCGCGCGCCTGGTCGAGCCGGAGTGTCAGGCGCTGTTCGCCCTGCGCCGTGACCAGGCCGTCGGCACGCAACTGCGTGATCAGCTTGCCGAGTTCGGCGTACGAGGTGCGCGTGGTGAAGTGCACCGTCTTCGTAGTGGTGTTACCGGCCGCGTCGCGGGCCGTGACCTTGAGGTCATGGCCGCCCAGCGGCAGCTTCCACAGCTGCACCGGCTGCCCCGAGGTGACGGGGGAACCGTCCAGGGTGGTGGTCGCGGTGGCTCCGCCGGACACCGTGTCGGTGGCCGTGATCACCGGGGTGAGGCGTCCGGAGTCCCCGTAACCGCCGTCGGCGTCGACACCGGTGACCGTCACCGAGGGACCGGACTTGTCGATCCGTACGGCGATGCTTCCGATGTCGGAGACGTTGCCGCCGCTGTCGGTCGCCCGGTAGCGGACCGTCGTGAAGCCCTCCGTCGACAGCGTGACCGTCGAGTTCGCCGACAGCCAGGTCTTACCGCCGTCGAGCGAGTACTGCCGGCTGCTCACGACGCCGTTGTCGGTGGCCGAGACGGTCAGCGACACGTTGCCGGTGTACCAGCCGTTGCTGCCGGTGGGCTGCGCCGGGTTGAGCGCGGCGGTCACCGTCGGCGGGGTCTTGTCGGCGACGCCCGCGCCCTGGAAGGTCAGGGCGTCCAGGTCGACACCACCGGAGGAGGTGACGTACAGCTGGCCGGTGCCCGAAGGAGCCCCGGACAGACCGGTGGTGACTGTCTGCCAGCCGTCACCGGCCGGGATCGACACCGTGGCGAACGGCGCGGCGTCGGCGGAGTTCCACCGCAGGGCCAGCGTCCCGGCGCCGCTCGCGCGGGTCTGCACCGCGCTGATGCCCGCGAACGAGACCGGGTCGTAGGCGATCCAGTCACCCGCGTCGAAGGAGGTCAGGAAGCGTTCGCCGGACGCGGTGGCGTCGTCGGCGACCGTGACACCCTCGGCCGCGTCGTAGTGCTCGCCCTGCATGAGAGCCGGGTTGAGCACGACCTGGGCGTCGCCGGTGGCCGGCGGCACACCGCCCGCGCCCTTGTCGGTGTAGGTGATCCCGAGGACGCCGAAGACGTTCTCGGTGGCGCCGTGTCCGGCGTCGGCCGGGGTCACGATCGCGCCGGAGCAGCCGGTTCCGCTGTTGACGGGGTGGCCGTGCTGGTTGTGACCGAGGCCGAAGGTCCAGGCGACCTTGGCGCAGTCGATCGCGGCGCCGTCCTCGGGGTCGTTGATGTTGACGCCGTAGACCACGGCGTCACCCCAGTTGAAGAAACCGCCGTTGGGCGGTGAGGTGATCCCGACCTCCGGGGCGGTGTTGCCCACCGTGATCTGACGGCTGGTCAGTCCGGTCTTGCCCTGCGGGTCGGTGACCTTCAGCCGGGCCTGGAACTGGCCGTTGGCGGGGTAGGTGCGGGTCGCCGTGGGACCGGTGGCGTCGAAGGTGCCGTCGCCGTCGAGGTCCCACTGGTAGGTGAGGGCGCCGCCCTCCGGGTCGCTGGAGGCGGTGGCGTCGAAGGAGACCGTCAGCGGGGCCTGGCCGGAGGAGTGGTCGGCCTTGATGACGGCGGTGGGAGCCTTGTTGCCCTCGGCGTAGTCGATCCGGTAGAGACCCGCGTCGGGGTTCTGCCGGAAGAAGCCGTCGCCGTAGTCGAGGACGTAGAGCGCGCCGTCCGGACCGAACTCCAGGTCCATCGGGTTGTCCCACTGCGGGATGCCGTTCTCGGACCGCTCGCTGTTGGGGAGGACGTTCTCCAGCTTGGTGACCGGTCCGTCCGGGCCGGCCAGGGTGAGGGCCGCGACGTAGTCCTGGGAGAACTCGCCGAGGAACGCCTTGCCGTCCCAGTACTCGGGGAACTTGCCCGGCGCGGGATTGTCGGCGTCGTAGTGGTAGACCGGACCGCCCATCGGGGCCTGCCCGGTCGGGCCGCCCGGTCCGCGGAAGGCGGTCAGCTCGGGCCAGGGCTGGTCGCTGTCCTTGTCGCCGTACCAGAGCGTGGCCGGGGTGGCCGGGGGCAGCTGGGTCAGGCCGGTGTTCCAGCGCGAGTCGTTGACCGGCGCGGCGCAGTCGAAGGCCGGCCCCGGGGTCAGGGTGGCGAAGTCGAAGTCGCGGTAGGGGTGGGTGTTGTCACCGGTGCAGAACGGCCAGCCGCTGTTCATGGGCTTGCTGGTGGTCTGCCACTCGACGTATCCCATCGGGCCGCGGTTGGGGTCGGCGTTCCCGGCGTCCGGGCCGTAGTCGCCCCACATCACGGCGCCGGTCTTCTGGTCGACCGCCATCCGGTACGGGTTGCGCAGGCCCATCACGTAGATCTCGGGACGGGTCTTGGCGGTGCCGGGGGCGAACAGGTTCCCTTCCGGGATGGTGTAACTGCCGTCCTCCTGGACGTGGATACGGAGGATCTTGCCCCGGAGGTCGTTGGTGTTGCCGGAACCGCGGCGCTCATCGAGACCGGGGTTGTAGGTGGCGGCGTCGTTGATCGGGGTGTACCCGTTGACGTTGGGGCCGGACGCCGGGGTGTTGCCGCCGGTGGACAGGTACAGATTGCCCTGCGCGTCGAAGTCCGCGTC
Organism: Streptomyces sp. NPDC051569; assembly: GCF_044454085.1. NCBI lineage: Bacteria > Bacillati > Actinomycetota > Actinomycetes > Kitasatosporales > Streptomycetaceae > Streptomyces > Streptomyces sp. NPDC051569. The sequence goes on along the minus strand of NZ_JBITDJ010000035.1, from coordinate 4,701 downwards.
TCCGGCGACGTGGCAGCACTGGCCCCGGTTGGTGGTGACCCGGATGATTTCCTGCCGGGTGGAGAGGTCCAGTTTGTCACCGGTCCACCGGTAGCGGGCGAGGGTGTCGTACCCCTCCCACTGCTTCCAGTACGAGTCGTCCTGACCCGCCGGCAGCCGCTCCGGCGCCGAGCCGGCCGGGGTGTCGAGCGGCGGCGAGTAGTAGAGGTAGACCCAGTGGTTGGTGGCGAAGTCCGGGTCCAGGGTGACGGTCTGGAGCCCCATCTCGGAGTTCTGGTACACGTCGAGGTGGTTGACGACCGTGGTCGTGCCGCGGCCGGGGTCGGTCAGCCGCAGATCGCCGTTGCGGGCGGTGTGCAGGACGCGGCTGTCGGGGAGTACGGCGAGGTCGATCGGCTCGCCGACCTCCTTCGTGAGGGTCGCCTTCTCGTAATTCGCCCAGTCGAGGGCGTGCTCGTGGTCGGGGTGCGCTTGCGCGGCGGGCGCGACGGCCACGGCGCCCAGCGCGGGCAGGGCCGCGAGCAGGACGCCGGTGATCAGGCGTCTCAGGGTACGGTGCACGGGGATGCGTCTCCTTGGTCGCTGGCGGTCAGGAGGGTGCGCGGCCGGGGCCGGCCCGCCGACCGCACCGTTGGAGCGGTGCGGTGTCACGGCGGGCCGGGCCCGGCTGATGTGCGGGAGTCGGGACAGTGCTGCTTCGAGCTGGTTCTTGCTGCTTCTCGCTGCTCCTATGTGCGGGTCAGCGGAGCAGTTGTGTCAGTGCCGCGAAGCTGCGGTCGGCAGCCCCGAGCGAACCGGGCGTGCTGGGAAGGGTGTTGGGACCGGTGTCCTGCTCCCAGATACCGATGTGGCTGTCGCGGGGACCGATGTCGCGGATGAACTTCTCGTACGGCAGGTCACCGGCACCGAACTCGACGATGTCATAACCGTCGGCCTTCGACGGGTTGGCGTCGCCGTCCTTCATGTGGAACAGCGGGTAACGGTAGGGCTGGTTGCGGACGTAGGCGGCCGGGTCGAACCCGGGCCACCTGTGCTGGCCTACGTACGCCCAGAAGATGTCCATCTCCAGGTAGACGTAGCGCGGGTCGGTGTTCCTGAGGAAGACGTCGTACAGCCGCACCGACGGCTGGTCGGTGGCGAAGGCGAACTCGCCCGCGTGGTTGTGCTGGTACAGCTTGAGGCCGCGGGCGGTCGCCGCCGCGCCCCAGGCGTTGAACTCCTCGGCGGCGCGGAGGTAGGCCGCGACCGTGTTGGTGTTCGACGGGGCGTTGGCGGTCCCGAGGTGCGGCATGCCGAGGATCTGCGCGGCGTCCAGCTCACCCTGGAGGTTGTCGCGCAGGTTGGTGAGACCGACGTGGCTGCCGACCGCGCGGAGCCCGTTGTCGTCCAGCAGCTTGCGGATCTCCTGGAGGGTGATCTGCCGGCCCAGGATCGAGGTGTTCTGGGTGTACCCGGCGAACTCGATCTCCTTGTAGCCGATACGGGCCAGCTCGGACAGGACCACGGCGAAGCCGAGCGAGGTGACCTTGTCGCGGACGCTGTACAGCTGGATGCCGATGCGCTCCTTGGGGATGGGCACGCCGGTCGCGGCGGCGGCGGGCACGGCCGCCGCCATCCCGGTGACGGAGGCGGCGGCGATCGCCACGGTGGTGCCGGCGGTGGCGCGCAGGAAGTCCCTGCGGTCGAAGGATTTACGCAGATGACCCACGGTCACTCCTGGGTGATGGGGCGAAGAAGGGTGGGATGCGGTGCTGTGCTGCCGGGTGTGCTGTGATGCCGGGCGCTGTGCTGTGCTGCCGGGCGCGTGCCGTCGCGGGCCCGGCGGTCGCCGCCGCGCGGCTCCCGGGGGCTCCGCGACATGCGTGCGGCAGGCGGCGTCGGGCCGGCGGCCCGTCAGGGGCGGCGGCCCGGCCCGTCAGGTCCGGCCGGCCGGACCGTTACAGCGAGGAGTCGCCGGCCGCGCGGGCTTCGGCCCGTGCCTCGGCGGCGCGCTGCGCCACCTTCTCGGCGAGGCCGGCCCCACGGTCCTGCGGAGCCGCCTTGGCGGAGCGGGCGGCGGACGCCGCGGGAGCGGTCTGCCCGGTGATGCCACCGCGGACCCGGGCCAGGTCACCGACCTGGAGCACGGGGCTGTTCCCGGTGGCGGTGAGCGCGCCACGGACGATCGCGTTGTCCAGTACGGCGGTCGCGGTGTTGCCGGTCACCCCGAGGTTGCCGCCGAAGTACGTGGCCCCGGCGCAGGAACCGAGCAGGCCGCTGCCGCCGAGCTGAAGCGTGTCCGAGTTGTTCTTGTATACAGCGTTGCCCTCGACCTCACTGGCGCACAGGACACCACCGAGGGAGTTCCCGCTCACCGTGAGCGCTCCCTTGACGGTGCTGTCGTAGACATCGGTATACAGGCTCCCCTCGCTGGTGAGGGCACCGCTGAGGGAGCTGCCGGAGACGTACAGCTCGCCTCTCGTGGCGCTGACCGTCCCGCCGAAGGACGAGTCCACGGCGTAGACGAAGCCCTGGGTGGCCGTGATCCCCGCCTTCGCACTGCTGTTCTGCAGGTGCGTCCCGAAGGCGGCGGTGGTGGTCAAGGCACCCTTGACGGTGGTGTCGGCCAGGTCCAGGTAGGCGTTCTGACCCACGTTGACGGCGCCGTTGAAGGTGGCACCCGAGGCGACGAGGTCGGCTCCGGCCTCCACCGTCACGGTGCCCTTGACCTTGGTACCGGTCAGCGTGCACGACTTACCGGCCGGTACGACCAGGTCGCCGTTGACGGTGACGGCTCCGCCGTCGCCGACGCAGGTGGTGTAGAGCGCCGCCTGTGCGGAGCCGGCGAACGCCACCAGACCTCCGGAGGCCACCAAGGAGGCCGTGGCAATGAACGTACGGATCTTCATATCGCTTCCCTTCTGCTGCGATCACGACCGCGTCGGTGGCGCGGCCGGGTGCCCCGCCCATCGACGGGGGTGCTGCAGTTGCGTGACCAGCGACCGCCACAACGGCGGAACGCAGCGCCTCGGGCCGGGCGAGAGCCCGACCGTGGGGGGGAGACGGAGAAAACCTCGTGTGCTGTCCGGCGTTCGGATGAGCGCCGAGCGGCTCTGGCGTTACTGCGACGAAACACTTGCCTGGCAGGCCGAGACACTAAGACGCCGCGTGAGGACTGTCCAGAGGTTTGGTGCGAATCTCTTGAACTTCCTCATGATCCGTCAAAAGATAGGTGCGAACGGAGAATTGACCTCAGCGCTCCCGTGCCCTGATCCTTGACCGGCGCGGCCGTCTCGGCGGGAGACGGGCCTTCGGGCGAGGATGGACGCATGGCTGACACCTTCACCACCCGGACCATCGACGTGACGACCGGCTCCACGGAGAACGTCCACGACCTGACCGAGGCGTGCGCGTCCTTCCTGCGGGAGGCGGCCCAGGGGCGGGACGGTCTCCTCAACGTCTTCACACCCCACGCGACGGCCGGCCTGGCCCTGATCGAGACGGGATCCGGCAGCGACGACGACCTCCTGACGGCCCTGCGGTCCCTGCTCCCCGCAGACGACCGCTGGCAGCACCGCCACGGCTCCCCCGGCCACGGCCGGGACCACGTCCTCCCCGCCATCGTCCCGCCGCACGCCACGCTGCCCGTGATCGGCGGGGAGCTGGAGCTGGGCACCTGGCAGTCGGTCGTCCTGGTGGACACGAACCGCGACAACCCGGAGCGTCAGGTGCGGCTGAGCTTCCTGGGCTGATCAGGACCGCTCTCAGGCATCATGCCGTCGATTCTCCGTACCACGCGTGCGCGAACGGAGAGAAACCCCGAAGCGGTTGTTCAGGGCATCCGTTCCAGTCATGACTTTCTGTTGACGGAAGCAGACGACCTCGTAGGCCTACTGCTGTCGAAAGCCGATCGCATCATGTCCGGCGAGATGTTCGTCGGCCGGTACGTCGCCCCGTACGAATCTCGCCTTGTCACAAGGGCGGTGACCGGGCCGAATACTCGTCCCGGCGGTCCGTGGGCGCCTCGCATGCCAGGGGTGCCCACGGTTGTTGCCCCACCCGTACCTCTCGCGGAGATCCCGGCCTGGACCGCCCGCGATCGGGGCCCTACCGGCACTGCCGCACAGGGCCTTGTCGCCGTGCGGCCGCTTCCTCCAGGTCGATTCGCAGCCCGGGGGCAATCGCCACCCCGTACGGCTACTGTGCCAGTGACCCTGTCAACTGCACGGGCCTTGACGGAAACTGGGTTTCAGCTTCAAAAAGATATTCAAGGATAACTTTCGAAAACGGAAGGTAAATGGCGTGAAGCGATTCCAAGCAGCCGATGTGCCAGGCCACGCGGAATGCGCACCCTTCTTCCTCCCGGAAGCGGACGATATGGTATACGTCTCCAAGGGCGTCATGAAGGGAGAGCCGGTCGCAAGTGTCTGCCTGGACGAGGATGGTGATTGGCAATTCTTCGCCCTCAGCGACCGAAACCGAGTGCGCCAGGGAAGGCCGAAAATCTCCCACTTCGGCCATTTTCTGGCCAGTGATGCGTCACTGGCGGACATGCCGATGCTCCCGATTAGTCATTGGTCTGTGCGTGAGGGCATCGGGCAGGCGTGGGAGGTATTTTCAGACTGACCTAGTGTCTCGTGATTCCGTCAGCATTACTTGATCTTGTGTGGCAGGGTCTCTTGCTATGGAGCTCTCCGTGGAACAGGCCGCCGAGTTGCGGGA
>NZ_JBITDJ010000034.1:0-38918 GCF_044454085.1 Streptomyces sp. NPDC051569 | reverse complement strand
AGCTACGACGCCGGACTCCACCTCCGGGCCTCCCTGATCTGGATCAACGACCTCTTACCGGCGACCGAATGATCACGACCTCACACAGGCCCTAGGACACTGTTCGACCTAGATGACCTCTAGCTTGTCCCGCATGAGTTCCTCCCCCGCCGTAGCGGATACGGCTTCCGACTCCGCCGCGACCCCCGGCTCCGGCCCCGGCGCGGCTTCCGGGACCGGTGACCGTCGCCGCTGGCTGGCGCTGGCCGTGGTCATGACCGCGGCATTCATGGACCTGGTCGACGTCACCATCGTCAATATCGCCATTCCGAGCATCGAGCGGGACCTGGAGGCGACGTTCGGCGCGATCCAGTGGATAACCGCCGGATACGCGCTCGCCTTCGCCGCCGGACTGATCACCGGGGGCCGTCTCGGTGACATATTCGGCCGCAAGCGCCTCTTCCTGATCGGCATCACCGGCTTCACGATCGCCTCCGCGCTCTGCGGTTTCGCGGCCAACTCGGAGATGCTCGTCGGCTCCCGGCTGCTCCAGGGCGCGATGGCGGCGATGATGGTGCCGCAGGTACTGGCGATCATCCACGTCACCTTCCCGGCGCACGAGCGCGGCAAGGTCTTCGGGATGTTCGGCGCGATCGTCGGCCTCGGCGCCGTCTCGGGGCCGCTGCTCGGCGCGCTGCTCACCCAGTGGAACCTCTTCGGCCTCGAATGGCGCCCGATCTTCCTGATCAATCTGCCGGTCGGTATCGCGGGTGTGCTGCTCGGCCGGAAGTTCATCACCGAGTCCAAGGCCCCGAAGGCGCTCCGGCTGGACCTGGTCGGCGTGGTCATGGTGACCGTCGCTCTGCTGATGCTCGTCTACCCGCTGACGCGCGGACGCGAGCTGGGCTGGCCGCTCTGGGGTCATCTGTGCATGGTCGGCAGCCTGGGCGTCTTCGCCGCCTTCGTGGCGTACGAGAAGTACAAGACGCGCAAGGACGGTTCGCCGCTCGTCGAGCTGGCGCTGTTCAGGGTGAAGAGCTTCGCCGCGGGCATCGTCGTCCAGCTGACGTTCGGTGTCGTGCTGGGCATCTTCTTCCTGGTCTGGACGCTCTACATGCAGATCGGTCTCGGCTGGACCCCGCTCCACGCGGGCCTGACCGGCATTCCCTTCTCCCTCGCGGTGTCGGTCGCGGCCGGCCTCTCCGTGGAGAAGCTGGTCCCGCGCTTCGGCCGGAAGGTGCTCCAGGCGGGCGCGCTCACGATGGCCACGGGGCTGCTGCTCTACATCTGGGAGACCGGGCGGTACGGCATGGACATCGTGTCCTGGCAGATGATCCTGCCGCTGACGGTGATGGGCCTGGGCATGGGCCTGATCGTGGCGCCGCTGACGGACGCGGTGCTGTCCGAGGTGCCGCGCGAGCACTCCGGCTCGGCGTCCGGGCTGATCAACACCACGCAGCAGATGGGCAACGCGCTGGGCCTGGGGCTGGTGTCGGTGGTGTTCTTCGGCGTGGTCGACGACCGGATGGCCGGCGCCGGAGCGGCCGGCGGCGGACCGGGGACGGCGGACGCGGGATCGGGCGCGGCCGGCGCGGCGGCCCGTGCACTGAGCGAGGCCTTCGCGGACGGGTTCCAGCACGCGATGTGGTGGGTCGTGGCGGTGCTCGTGGCGATCTTCGGCGTGATGTTCGCGCTGCCGGTCCGGCCGAAGCAGCACGTGGAGGAGACAGCGGTCGAGACCGCGTAACGACGACCCGGACGGCCGCGACCGGCCCCCGGCAGCGACCGGCAGCGACCGGCAGCGACCGGAAGCATTCGGCCGCGGCCGGAACGAACGTCAGGCCCCCTCCACCCACGGTGGTGGGGGTCTCGCGCGATCAGGACGCGATCAGGACGCGATCAGGACGCGGATCAGGGCATAGGGCCCGCGAAGATCCGCCGGACGGGGCCTAGCGGACGCGTGCGCGAAGCTCCATCGCTTCGCGCGCGGCGCGTTCCGACCCGTACACCTCGCACATGTGACGGCTGTCCGGGGTGGCCGTGTGCTCGACCTCCCACAGGCTTGTCTCACTGCCGTCGATGAGTAAGAAAGCGTGCTCGTAGAGGGTGAATCCGGCGTCCTTTCCAGCCACTTGGAGCTGTTGGCCGAAGACCTGGGTGATGTGGTGGGCGAACGCCGTCCGCAGCAGCCGCGCGGTCGCCTCGCCGGGCCGGTCGGCGTTCTCCGCGCGGCGCAGTACCCGGCGCGCGTGGTCCGGCGAGTTGTCCGGGGCGTACATCCGGGGTCTCGGAGCCATGGGCGTGGCCAGGAGACTGCTGAGCAGGGCGATGTCGGCGTCGATGTCGGCCGTCCGGCCGGACTCCAGCTCCGACAGCAGGCCGGCGGCCAGGTCGTCCAGGGACGGCGCCGCGTAGTGCGGCAGCCCTTCCGGTCCGGCATCGGCGAGCCGCGGCTCCTGCGGCCCGTCGGGCCCGCACAGCCGGGCAGCGGCGAGCTGGGCCTCGCTCTCCTCCACGTACAGCTCGTGCAGCCGCGTGCCGTCCCGGCCGGTGTTGTGCACCAGCTCCCACAGGGAGAGCGCGCTGCCGTCGGTGAGGAGGTAGGTGTGCCGGTACGTCTCGCGGTGCAGCCCCGCACTGTGGTGCGCGGAACACAGCGAACTGGCGTGCGCCAGCGCATTGTCGAGCTGTTCGATCAATGCGTCGGGCAGGTCGAAGGAGTTGAGTGCCCGACCCAGGAGTCGCGCGAGGTGCGTCTCGGTTGTCTCGTAGGGATCGTTCAAGTTGGGTCTCCAGGCCGTCGCCACATGTCACTTGGTGATTGCATAACGTAGCCCCTAGGGCTGACATTGCGTCCCAAGTTTGGGAAAACGAAGAGAGTGTGCGCGAAGTTCCCGCGCACGCTCCCTCCCTCTGCTCCAACTCGGCCGCCTTACGGGCGAGTCGGACGTACGAGTCGGACGTACGAGTCGGACGGTACGAGTCGGATTCTGTCGTTCGGGTCTGCCGGCCGGCCGCTGCGGGACCTCCTGCGGGGCCTCCTGCCGGACCTTCGGTCCGACCTGCCAGGTGAATCCGTCGATTGGGTCTGTCGGTGAGGTCTGTCGGTGAGGTCTGTCGGATGGGTCTGCAGGGTGGGTCCTGCTGGTGGGTCTGCCGGTCGGGTCTGTCGGGTGGGCTGGTCAGTCGAGCCCGTACAGATCACCGTACGAGGGAAACGCCCCGCCGGGTCCGTCAATACCTTCCGCCGTGAGAACCGCTCGTACGATCGCCCTGGTGACCACGTCCGCTCCGGCCGCCAGTACCTCGTTGAGCGCGAGCGGATCCCCCTCGGCGAGGGCATGCTGACCTGTCGCCAGAGCGAAGACGGTATCCCCGTCGTTGAGCAGATGTACAGGGCGGACGGCGCGCGCGATGCCATCGTGCGCCGTGCCCGCGACCTTCTGCGCCTGGGCGCGGGTCAGTTCGGCGTCGGTGGCGACGACGGCGAGCGTGGTGTTGAGCGGCGCGGGTCCGCTCCGCGCGCGCAGTTCGTCCAGGATCCGCCGCGCGGCCTCGTGTCTCTCGGACGCCGGGTACTCCGTACGACCGCTGAAGTACCGCCCGTACAGCACGCCGGTCAGCGGATCGACCGCTGAGCCCGCCGCGTTGGCCACCACCAGGGCCGCGACGGTGATCCCCGAATCCAGGAGGGTGCTCGCCGTACCGATTCCGCCCTTGAGCCGGCCCACGAGAGCCCCCGTACCGGCGCCCACCCCGCCCTCCGGGACCGGCGCCCCGCTCCCCGTGCCGGCCGCCGCTTCCACGGCCGTGCGGCCCGTCGCCGCGTCCGGACGGATCCGCCAGTCGCCACCGCGACCGAGGTCGAAGATGCCGGCGGCCGGGACGACGGGCACCACCTGCGCGGGGTCGGGACCGACCCGGACGCCGCGTCCGCGCTCTTCCAGCCAGGCCATCACACCGGACGCGGAATCAAGCCCGTACGCGCTGCCGCCGGTCAGCACGACGGCCTCGACGCGCTGGACGAGATTGCGTGGGTCGAGGGCATCCGTCTCCCGGGTGGCCGGACCACCTCCCCGTACGTCCACGGCGGCCACCACCCCGCCCTCCGGGGCGAGGACGACGGTGGTTCCGGTGAGCGCCCGTGGCCCGGTCACCTGTGCGTGCCCGACCCGCAGGCCGGCCACGTCGGTCAGTGCGTCATTCGCTGCCATGGGTCCCATCCGTGGAAGGCGTGCCGGTAGCGGGCGTGCCAAGGGCACCGGCGGAGGAGGCGAGCGCCGGGCCGGTCACGCGGTCCGGGCTCCGGGCGGCGGCCGCTCGGCGAGCGCCGTCCCCACCGCCACCGTGGCCGCCGCCGCCAGCCCGGCGGCGAGCACCGCCCAGGACCCCGCGAAGGTGCAGGCGAGGATCACCACCGCCGAGACCGGCAGCACGAGCTGCTGAGCCGCGCCCGTCTTGAAATGACGCGCGTGCAGCAGCCAGACGCCGGCGAGGAAGAGCGCGGCCGGGACGGTGACGGTGGCCGCGGCGGCCGCCGTCGAAATGGAGCTCTCGCCCACCGCGTGCTCCACCGCGACCTCCAGACCCGCGCCGATCGCGGCCGCCGACGCGAAGACGACGAGGTGGCCGTACCCCCAGGGAAGCGCCTGCCGGTTGCTGGTGAGGCGCTCGTGGGCGGGCGCCGCGAAATAGATCCACCACGCGGCGAAGACGATGAGGACGCCGCCGCCCGCGATGGGCAGCAGCTCCCCGAGCGCCCGGTGTTCGTCCAGCGCCGACTGCACCGCGACGGTCGCGGCCGACATCGTCTCGCCCAGCACGATCAGCGTGAACAGCCCGTACCGCTCGACGATGTGATGCGGATGCCAGGCAGTCTCGTGGACCCTCTCCGCGACCAGCGGCACCAGGAGTTCCGCCGCCACCAGAGCCAGGAACAGCCAGTGCTTCATGCCGCCGGGCGCCGCCAGCAGCGCCACCCAGGCGAGCTGACAGACCACCAGGCCGACGGCGTAGATCCTGGCTGCACGCCGGGCGGGACCCGGCGGCTCCGACGCGGCGGCCCGAAGCCACTGCGCGGTCAGTGCCACCCGCATCACCAGGTAGCCGATGACGGCGATGACCCAGTCGTTGTCGGCGAACGCGCGCGGTACGCCCGCCGCGTAGATCAGCACTCCGCAGATCTGCACCAGGGTCGCGATCCGGTACGGCACGTCGTCGCAGTCGTAGGCCGAGGCGAACCAGGAGAAATTTATCCAAGCCCACCAGATCCCCCAGAAGATGAAGAGGTAGCCGACGATCCCGGTGCCCGCGTGCCCCTCGGCGAGCGCGTGCACCAACTGGCGGCCGGCCTGGCCGACCGCCACGATGAAACAGAGGTCGAAGAGGAGCTCAAGCGGTGTCGAGGCGCGGTGTGCCTCGTCACGGCTACGAGCGGTCATGCGGCGCGGGGGGCGCCCTGCCGCGTGGGTCGACGTCATGCGATCAGCAGAGCAGAGGAGGAAGGCGGTCGTGCGGTGAGACGCGCGGCGCCGTGCCCGCGCCCCGCCCCACGGCCGTCCCCGGCGTGCGGCGCACCCCCGTACTCTGGAGTGATGAGCACCGCCCCCACCCCAGAGCCGCACGCCACGGAACAGTCCGCCCCGCCCCGTCCGAAGCCGCTGCTGATCTTCGATGATCCGCTGGACCAGCAGTCCTCGGACGATACGGACCGCGGCTGGGGCGACCGGCCCGCCGGGAGCGGCGACAGCTCCGCCGATCTGGCACGCTTCCTCGACGAGAAGCCGCCCCACCACATCTGACACGTCTGAGCCGGCGGTCCTGCCCCGGCTCTGTCCGCCGCTACGGGGTGTCGTGGCCCGGGCGGCGCTGTGCCACCAGGTCGTCCGTGGATACGCGCTGCGCGATCAGGGCGTCCCTGATCTCCTTCAGCACCTCCAGCTCGCTGACCTCCGCGACTTCCTGGACCTCTTCCTGGGCGGCCTGCAGCCGGGCTCGCCTGGCCAGGTACTTGGCCATGGGCATGACCATCAGGAAGTAGACGACGGCGGCGGTGATCAGGAAAGTCAGGGTCGCGCTGAGGACCGTGCCCCACATGATCTGGATGCCGTCGATCTCGCCCTTGGCATTCGGCACGCACGACGGCGTGATGCACGAGCTGTACTGATCCAGGTCCTGCGTGCCGAACGCGCCGATCACCGGGTTGATGAGGCCCTTGACGACCGAGTTCACCACATTGGTGAACGCGGCGCCGATGACCACCGCGACCGCGAGGTCGATCACGTTGCCGCGCATCAGGAAGGCTTTGAAGCCCGCCAGCACGCTCTCCTTCTCCTTGCTCACGAGTGAGCCTTTCTTCATATGTGCCGCAGGGATGGCAATCTGCTCCGCAACTTACGGCAGCGCGTGCCCGCGCTGTCCAATCCGCACACGCTCCCAGGCGACCCCGTAGCTCATCTGTGCGACTCGACGCGGCGTGACTCGGCGCGATTCGTTCCGTGGGCCGGACCATGGGCCGCTTCACCATCGGACCGCGCGGCATCGGCCGGCTCAGCACAAGGTCACCGCCAGCAGGGAAGTGGCCCCCGCCCCGGCCAGTGCCGCGGCGGCGGTGCGTGGCACGGAGAGGAGGACCAGCGCCCCGCCGTCCGGAGAGTCCTCCGGCTCCGGGATCCCGGCCACCCGGACCCCCGCCGCCACCACCCGCGCTTCGGGCCTTCCCTCCGAGCTCCCGGTTCCGGTTCCGCTCCCGACCGGTCCCAGTGGTGACGCGGCGGTGGCGATCACGTCGACCCGGTCTCCCCGCCGCAGCAGCCGGACCGTCGCGGCGTCGGCGATCCGTACCGGCGCGGACACCCATGCCCCGCGTTTCTCGGGCTTCCCGGGCTCACGCGCGGGCCGGTCCTTCCCGGGCTCACGCGCGGTCCGGTGCCCGGCGCGGCCGGCGGACCGGTGCCCGGGCGGCGGCGTCCCGGCGATGGCGCGGGCCGCGGCCTCCGCCCGGGCGTCGGCGTCACCATCGGCGACGGCGCCACCGGCGCTGGTCGCGGCCAGCGCGGCGGCCGTCACGGCCAGGCCGGCCGCCATCGCGCGCCGCCTGCGGAACAGCGCCCGGCGCAGCCGGGGCCCTGAGCCGCGGACCGGCAACGGGTCGAAAGGCGGCACCCCGCGCGGCTCGGGAGCCGACGAGCCGCCGGGACGGGCGAGAGACGGATCAGGCGCGAAGGAACGGGACATACGACCACCGCCATGGGTGAGGGGATTCTGCGATCGCTCCTCACGATCCACGCTCCGCGACGATCCCGTTGGGGCCTGTGGATCAGCCGCTGATTGTGGACAACCCGGCCATCCGCGCGAGTGGTTCGTCCCCGCGCGGGAGTGGGTCACGTGTGATCAGGGCAGCTTCAGCCCTGTGTCGATCCCGTCCAGCGCGTGGGAGCAGAGACAGTCCCGCGACTCGCTCGACGGCAATCCGCTCACCGCGTCGAACAGCACCGTCCGCAGCCGGCCGACATTGGAGGCGAACACTTGCAGAACCTCTTCGTGCGAGACGCCCTCACCCGTCTCGGCCCCCGCGTCCAGATCCGTCACCAGTGTCATCGACGTGTAGCAGAGGCCCAGTTCGCGGGCGAGAACGGCCTCGGGGTGACCCGTCATGCCGACCACCGACCAGCCCATCGCCGCGTGCCACCGCGATTCCGCGCGCGTCGAGAAGCGCGGGCCCTCGATGACCACGAGCGTCCCGCCGTCCACCGGCTCCCAGTGCTGCCCGCGCGCCGCGGCCAGCGTCGCCTCGCGCCCCACGGGGCAGTAGGGATCGGCGAGCGAGATGTGCACCACCTTGGACGCGCTGCCGTCCGGCAGCCGCACCCCGTCGTAGAAGGTCTGCGTCCGCGCCTTCGTACGGTCCACCAGCTGGTCCGGGACGAGCAGCGTGCCAGGGCCGTACTCCGGCCGCAGTCCGCCGACCGCGCACGGCCCCAGCACCTGCTTCACCCCGACGGATCGCAGCGCCCACAAGTTGGCGCGGTAGTTGATGCGGTGCGGCGCGAGGTCGTGGGCGCGTCCGTGCCGGGGCAGGAACGCGACCCGCCGGCCCGCGATCTCGCCGAGGAAGAGGGAGTCACTGGGCGGCCCGTACGGGGTCTCCACCTGGACCTCGGTCACGTCCTCCAGGAAGGAGTAGAAGCCAGAGCCACCGATCACGCCGATTTCTGCGTTCGCCATGCCGGTCACAGTAGTCGTACGGGCATACGCCAAGGACCCCGCCGTACGGATAGGGCGGGGTCCCGGAGAGGAGGAATCAGGCGGCCGAGGAGCTGCTGGAGCTGCTCGACGAGCCGGAGCCCGAGCTCGAACCCGAGCTGGACGTGGAGCCCGACCCGCTCGACGACGAGCCGGAGGCCGAGGACGAGGTCGTCGACGCCGCGGGCTTGGACTCCGACGACGAGGACGGCTTCGAGGCCGAGGAACCGGCGGACGCCGGCGCGCTGCTCGACGACGAGCCGCGGCTGTCGTTGCGGTAGAAACCGGAGCCCTTGAAGACGATGCCGACCGCGGAGAACACCTTCTTCAGGCGTCCCTCGCAATTCGGGCACACGGTCAGGGCGTCATCGGTGAACTTCTGCACCGCCTCGAGGCCCTCGCCACACTCGGTGCACTGGTACTGGTAGGTCGGCACTTGCTCCTCCTGGCACTCTCACTCGATGAGTGCTAACGACGCTCCATAGTGACGTATTCCGCGCCCTCAGTCCACTGTCATCGGCACGCGGTGACTCATCCCACGTGCGGCGACCCGTCCCGAGGCCTTCGGGGCCAGCCGGGAACGCAGCGCCACCAGGGTGATCAGCGCCAGTGCCGTGCCCACGAGCGGCACCACGAACCCGGCGCTCGCGCCGTGTGCGTCCGCCAGCTGCCCGGCGACGGTGACCGCCGCCGCCTGTCCGAGCGCCACCGCGCCGGTGAGCCAGGTGAACGCCTCGGTACGGGCCGAAGCGGGCACCAGGGGCTCGACCAGGGTGTAACCCGTGATCAGGGTGGGGGCGATGGAGAGCCCGACCAGCAGGCCGAGTCCCGCGAGCAGGGGCACGGAGTGCACCGCCCACAGCATGGACGTCGCCAGGGTCAGCGCCGCGTACCCGGCCATCAGCCTGCGGCGCGGACCGACCTTCCAGGCGACGGCGCCGAACGCGACGCCGGCGAGCATGTTGCCCGCCGCGAAGATCCCGTACAGCACACCGTTCGCGCCGGGGTTGCCGATCTCCTGGGCGAAGGCCGTCAGTGAGACCTGCATGCCGCCGAAGACCGCGCCGATCCCGAGGAAGGCCACGGCCAGGACCCGCACTCCGGGCACGGACAGTGCCGACGTACGCCGCTCCGCGGTGCCGTTGCCGCGCCCGCTGGGCTGCGGCTGCGTGCCCCGCTGGGCGGCGAAGAGCAGCCCGCCGGCCAGCGACAGCACCGCTTCCGCCGACAGTCCGGCCGCCGGGTGCAGACCGGTGCTGAGCGCGGTCGCCAGCACCGGCCCGATGACGAAGGTGAATTCGTCGGTGACGGATTCGAAGGCGGCGGCCGTGGGGAGCAGCGACCTCCTCGACGCAGTCCGCGAAGGTGGTCCTGAGCCGTCGCCCGTGGGGCTTCCGCCCAGGACGGCGGCCCAGCGCGAGCGCACCATGGGCCCGACCTGCGGCACGGAGGCGCCGGTCGGCACGGCCGCCAGGAACAGCGCCCACAGGGGGGCGCCCGACAGCGCGAGAGCGATCAGGGCCGCCGCGGACACGGAGTGGACCAGTACGCCCGGCACGAGGACCGCGCGCTGTCCGAACCGGTCGGCGAGCTTGCCGCCCTGCGGTGCGAAGAGGGCCATGGAGACGCCGGTCACGGCGGCGACGGCGCCCGCGCTGCCGTAGGAACCGGTGGTGTGCTGGACGAGCAGGACGATGCTGATCGTCAGCATCGCGAACGGCTGCCGGGCCGCGAAGCCGGGCAGCAGGAAGGTCCAGGCGCCGGGAGTGCGCAGCAGCCGGCCGTAGCCCGGGCGGGGCGCCTCGGCGCCCGCGGCCTCGTCAGCGGCTGAGGTGGTGGAGGGCTCCGTGCCGCCCTCGGCGGTGTCGACCGTGTTGTAGGACACGGTCCTTGCCTTTCTGCCGCCTGGTAGCGAGCCCCCGGATGTGCGGGCGCGGCCGAGAGCTGTCCTCTTGCGCGGAACTGCGGTAGATACCAGGGCCCACTTCGGGGAACGCCACGGCCGCCATACGGTCGCGCCAGCACTGCGTCAGGCAGAGTTGGTCGATCAGATGTGCCTTTATCGTACAGGGACCAACGCCGGACGCCCTGGGAAACATCCCGCGCCGCCGTGGTCCGCCTGCGATTACCTCCCGTCGGAGCCCGCGCCCGTACCGGCACCCGCGCCGAGCCAGTACGCCAGCTTTCCGCGCTCCGCGACCGCCCGCAGCCGCCGCTCCGCCGCGTCACGTACCGGGTCCGTCGCCACCACCAGCAGCTCGTCGCCCTGCCGCAGCACGGTCGACGGCAGCGGTACGAAGCTCTTCGCGTCCCGTACGACCAGGGTGACGGCGGATCCCGCGGGCAGTCGAAGCTCCGCGACCTCCACACCATGCATCTTCGACCCGTCCGGGATCGCCACGGAGAGTAGGTGCCCGCGCAGACGTTCGAGCGGCGCTGACTCGATGCCCAGGTCGGCGGCCTCGGAGGAACCGCCGAGCCGCAGCGCCTTCGCCAGCCAGGGGAGCGTCGGCCCCTGTACCAGCGTGTAGACGACGACCAGGATGAAGACGATGTTGAAGATCCGGCGACTGCCCTCGACCTGCGAGACCATCGGAATGGTGGCGAGGACGATGGGCACCGCGCCGCGCAGCCCCGCCCAGGACATCAGCGCCTGTTCCTGCCAGGGGATGCGGAACGGCAGCAGGCTGAACAGGACCGCGAGTGGTCGCGCCACCATGGTCAGCACGAGGCCCACGATCACCGCCGGCCAGAAGTCGTTGCCCAGTTCGTGCGGTGTCACCAGCAGCCCGAGCAGGACGAACATGCCGATCTGCGCGATCCAGCCGAGCCCCTCCGCGAACCCGCGGTTGGCGGGGGCGTGCGGGAGTTTCGAGTTCCCGAGGATCATCGAGGCGAGGTAGACGGCGAGGAATCCGCTGCCGTGCGCCGTGGCGCCGACCGCGTACGCCGCGACCGCGATGGCCATGACGGCGATCGGGTAGAGCCCGGAGGCGGGCAGGGCCACATGCCGCAGCCCGTAGGCGCCCGCCCAGCCCACCGCGAGCCCGACGAGCGCACCGATCGCCAGTTCCAGCGCGATCTCGCCGACGAGGATGTACCAGTGCTCCACCGGCCCCGACACGGAGAGCGCGACGACCATGATCACCACGGGGGCGTCGTTGAAGCCCGACTCCGCCTCCAGCGCCCCGGTCACCCGGGCCGGCAGCGGCACCTTGCGCAGTACGGAGAAGACCGCGGCCGCGTCCGTCGAGGAGACGACCGCGCCGACGATCAGCGCCTGCCGCCAGTCCAGGCCGACGAGATAGTGCGCGGCGGCCGCCGTCACGCCGACACTCACGCCGACCCCGACGGTCGACAGCACGGCGGCGGCGGGCAGCGCCGGTCCGACCTCTTTCCACTTGGTGCCCAGGCCGCCCTCGGCCAGGATCACCACAAGCGCGGCATAGCCGATGACCTGCGTCAGCTCGACGTTGTCGAACTTGACGTTGAAGATGCCGTCCTGCCCCATGGCGATGCCGATCCCGAGGTACAGCAGCAGGCTGGGAAGCCCGCTCCGGGACGAGATCCGTACCGCGGCGACCGCGATCAGCAGCACGAGTGAGCTGATGAGCAGGAGTTCATTGAGCTGGTGGACAGTCAGCGGCCGATCCTTCCCCTCGCGCACGCCGGATCGTTCCTCCGGCAGCCGGTACTTCGTTACCTTACCTAATCTTTAACGCTTCCTTGACGCCTTCGCTCGTCAGTGCGAGAAATGGTGTGATCTTCGCCGTATTCTCCTCGGGCTCCCGAGGTCCCCGTGGTCATCGCGGATGTGATTACCTGGGTGATTGCCTGTGTGATCGTCCGACCAGTCGCACTAAATGACACCGCGTCGGGGGCGGAGAAGTGCTGCGCCTATGGTTGCTCCAGCATTCCAGGACCACCCTGCCCCTCGAAGGACAGCGATGCCCGCCAACACAGCCCCCCCTTCCCGCAAAAAGAAGGGGCGACGCGCCCGTCTGTTCGTGATCGTCCTGGTGTTGGCGCTCGTCGCGGGCATCGGCTACGGCTCTTACTGGGGCGTGAGCACGGTGCGCGCCTCCTTCCCCCAGACCACGGGGACGATCCAGCTCAAGGGCCTCGCCGGGGCCGTGGACGTCAGACGCGACAGCTACGGCGTTCCCCAGATCTACGCCGACAGCGACCAGGACCTGTTCCGCGCCCAGGGCTTCGTCCAGGCGCAGGACCGCTTCTGGGAGATGGACGTCCGGCGTCATATGACCGCCGGCCGGCTCTCCGAGATGTTCGGCCAGGGACAGGTCAAGACCGACTCCTTCCTGCGTACTCTCGGCTGGCGGCGGGTGGCCCAGCAGGAGTACGACACCAAGCTCTCGGCGGAGACGAAGGCAAACCTCCAGGCGTACGCGGACGGCGTGAACGCTTACCTGAAAGGGCGGGACGGAAGTGACATCTCCGTCGAATACGCCGCGCTGAACCTCACGAACGACTACACGCCCGAGAAGTGGACCCCGGTCGACTCGGTGGCCTGGCTCAAGGCGATGGCCTGGGACCTGCGCGGCAACATGCAGGACGAGATCGACCGTTCGCTGCTGACCAGCCGATTGAACGACCAGCAGATCAAGGACCTGTACCCGGCGTATCCGGACGACCGGACCCCCGTCGTCGCCGAACCGGGCGGGATCGACCCGGTCACGGAGAAGTACGACCCCGAGGCCGAGCCCAGCGACGAGATGCCGGGCGGTACGGGCGAGGACCCGGGCAACGGCACGGGCGGTGGCACCGGCATGGGTAGTGGCACCGGCACGGGCAGTGGCACCGGCACCGGTATGAACAGTGCCGCCGGTGCCGCCGGGAACCTGGAATCCCAGCTCAACGCCCTCTCCGGCACCCTCGACGAGATCCCCGCGCTGCTCGGTCCGAACGGTAACGGCATCGGCTCCAACTCGTGGGTCGTCTCGGGCGATCTCACGACGACCGGCAAGCCGCTGCTCGCCAACGACCCGCACCTCGCGCCCCAGCTGCCCTCGCTCTGGTACCAGATGGGCCTGCACTGCCGCAGCGTCTCGGACACCTGCAAGTACGACACCGCCGGGTACACCTTCTCCGGAATGCCCGGTGTGATCATCGGCCACAACCAGGACATCGCCTGGGGCTTCACCAATCTCGGCGCCGACGTGACCGACCTCTTCCTGGAGAAGGTCAACGGCGACTCGTACCAGTACGGCAACGGCGAGAAGCCGTTCAAGACCCGCGAGGAGACCATCAAGGTCGCGGGCGGTGGGAGCAAGAAGATCACCATCCGGGAGACCATCCACGGACCGGTGGTCTCCGACCGTGACACCGAGCTGGCGAAGGTCGGCGACAAGGCCCCGGTCGGCAAGGTCGCGCCCGACCGCGGCGACGGGTACGCGGTGGCCCTGAAATGGACGGCCCTGGACCCCGGCAGGACCATGGACGCGGTCTTCGAGCTGAACCGGGCGAAGGACTTCACCCAGTTCCGCAAGGCCGCCGAGCACTTCGAGGTCCCCTCGCAGAACCTCATCTACGCCGACAGCAAGGGCGACAAGGGACACATCGGCTACCAGACGCCGGGGAAGATCCCGGTCCGCTCGAAGGGCTTCGACGGCACCATGCCGGCTCCCGGCTGGGATCCGAAGTACACGTGGGAGAAGTACATCCCCTTCGACCAGCTGCCGTACGAGTACGACCCGAAGCGCGGCTACATCGTCACCGCCAACCAGGCGGTCATCGACGCCGGGAAGTATCCGTACGCACTGACCCAGGACTGGGGCTACGGCGCCCGCAGCCAGCGGATCAACGACCTCATCGACTCGAAGATCAAGGACAACGGCAAGATCTCGACCGATGACATGCAGACCATGCAGATGGACAACAGCAGCCAGATCTGGAACGTGCTGAGGGACTATCTGCTCAAGGTCGACGTCTCCGACCCGTCCGTCCGCGAGGCGCAGAAGCTGCTCGAAGGGTGGGACGGCACCCAGGAGCCCGACTCCGCGGCGGCCGCCTACTTCAACGCGGTCTGGCGCAACGTCCTCAAGCTCGCCTTCGGCAACAAGCTGCCCAAGGAAGTCCGCGTCAAGGGCGACTGCCTCGCGGTCCGTCCCGTCGACGGCTCCGGACCGGTGGACGACTCCGACCAGCTGGTGCGCGAGTGCGGTCAGCGTGCGGCGGATTCGGCCCAGCCGGACGGCGGGGACCGCTGGTACGAGGTCGTACGGAAGATCATCAAGGACGAGGACAACGCCTGGTGGAGCTCCCCGGCCAGCCGTAAGGACGCCGCGACCGAGACGCGCGACCAGCTGCTCGCCCGCGCCATGGAGGACGCCCGCTGGGAGCTGACCGCCAAGCTCGGCAAGGACGTCTCCAGCTGGAACTGGGGCCGGCTGCACCAGCTGGAGCTCAAGAACCAGACCCTCGGCACCGAAGGCCCCGGCGTCCTCCGGTGGATGCTCAACCGCGGCCCGTGGAATCTGGGCGGCGGGGAGGCCGCTGTCGACGCGACCGGCTGGAACGCCGCGGGCGGCTACGACGTCATCTGGGTGCCGTCGATGCGCATGGTCGTCAACGTCGGCGACTGGGACAAGTCCCGCTGGATCAACCTCACCGGCGCCTCGGGACACGCCTACAGCGCGCATTACACCGACCAGACCGGCAAGTGGGCCAAGGGCGAGCTGCTCAACTGGCCCTACACCGTCAACGCGGTGGAACGCGGCACGGCCGACACCCTGCGGCTGACCCCGTAAGTCCGTGCTGGACGTGCTGGACGTGCTGTGCGTGCCGTACGTGCTGGTCGCTCTGGACCCTGTCGACCCGCACGCCGCCCGCCGGGCTCCGCGGCGAACGGCGTCAGCCCTCGGGCCGACGCCGTTCGCCCCGGGCGCCGAAGCACCTGACTCCCTCCGGCGTCACCACCGCCTGTACCGGCCGGTCGTGCGGCTCCTCCGGGACCCGGGCGACCACCTCGTGCTCGTACAGCAGGACGGCCAGCGCGGGCCGTGCGCCGGCCCGCGCCAGCCGGCCGAGGACACGGTCGTACGAGCCGCCTCCCCGCCCCAGCCGCATCCCGCGCCCGTCCACCGCGAGTCCCGGCAGCAGCACGACCTCCGCCTCCAGCACGGCGTCCGCGCCGAGCCGCCGGCCGTCGGGCTCCAGCAGACCCCGCCCCGCGCGCACCAGACGCTCCGCGCCCTCGTACGCCGCCCAGTCGAGATCGTTGTCCGGCAGCAGCACCGGCAGCAGCACCCGTACCCCCCGCGCGCGCAGGACGTCGAGCAACACGCGGGTGCCCGGCTCGCGTCCCACCGAGACGTACGCGGCGACGGTACGGGCCTGTGCGAGTTCCGGCAGATCCAGTGCCCGCCGCGCGAGAACCGCCGCGGCCTTCCCCGCGTCCTCACCGGACAGCAGGCTTCGCGCGGCGAGGAGTTCACGCCGGACGGCGGTCTTTCCGGACATGTCCTCATTCATAGAACTTCGCAAACCTCTCGTATGCGTAGCTATGAGGCGAAAGTTAACCGGAGCAACATCTTTCACCGATAGCCACCGGATAAAGTCTGCGCATGACTTCGCCCTCCAGGATCACCAAGGCTGTCATCCCCGCCGCCGGCCTCGGCACTCGGTTCCTGCCTGCCACCAAGGCCACACCGAAGGAGATGCTGCCGGTCGTCGACAAGCCGGCGATCCAGTACGTGGTGGAGGAGGCGGTGGCCGCCGGGCTGTCCGACGTCCTCATGGTCACGGGCCGCAGCAAGCGGGCTCTGGAGGACCACTTCGACCGGAACTACGAACTGGAAGAGGCGCTCACCCGCAAGGGGGACAAGGAACGCCTCGCCAAGGTCCAGGAGTCCAGCGACCTCGCCACCATGCACTACGTGCGGCAGGGGGACCCCAGGGGCCTCGGGCACGCCGTCCTGTGCGCCGCCCCGCACGTCGGTGACCAGCCTTTCGCGGTGCTGCTCGGCGACGACCTGATCGACCCGCGTGACCCGCTGCTGGCCCGGATGGTCGAGATCCAGGAGCGGGAGGGCGGCAGTGTGATCGCGCTGATGGAGGTCGATCCGGCGCAGATCCATCTCTACGGCTGCGCCGCGGTGGAGCCGACGGGCGACGCCGACGTGGTCAAGGTCCGTGACCTGGTCGAGAAGCCCGACGCGGCCGAGGCTCCCAGCAACTACGCGATCATCGGTCGTTACGTCCTCGACCCGGCCATCTTCGAGATACTGGGCAGGACCGAGCCGGGGCGCGGTGGTGAGATCCAGCTGACCGACGCGCTCCAGCAGCTGTCGGCGGACGAGGAGGTCGGCGGACCGGTCCACGGCGTGGTCTTCAAGGGCCGCCGTTATGACACCGGTGACCGGGGCGACTATCTGCGGGCCATTGTCAGACTCGCATGCGAACGTGAAGACCTGGGCCCGGACTTCCGCGCCTGGCTCCGCAGTTATGTCAGCGAGGAGATGTAACACCTTGAGCAGCACGGCAGAACCGGTACCGGTACCGGCCCCCGGCCAGGAGCGGCTGTGGTCGGTGGACGAGCATCTCGCGGACATCCTGGCCGCGGTCCGCCCCCTCGACCCCATCGAGCTGCAACTGCCCGATGCCCAGGGCTGCGTCCTCGTCGAGGACGTCACGGTGCCGGTGGCCCTGCCGCCGTTCGACAACAGCTCCATGGACGGTTACGCGGTCCGTACGGCCGATGTCATGGGCGCCACCGACGAGTTCCCCGCCGTGCTGACCGTCGTCGGCGATGTCGCGGCGGGCAGCGGCTCGCCGCCCGAGGTGGGCCCCGGCCAGGCCGCCCGGATCATGACCGGCGCCCCGCTGCCTCCCGGCGCCGAGGCCGTCGTCCCGGTCGAATGGACCGACGGCGGTACGGGCGGCGGCGCGGCCACCACCATGCGCCCGGCCCGCGAGGGCCCCGGGGACGGAGGCGAGGTGCGGGTGTTCCGCTCGGTCGAGGCCCGCGGTCATGTCCGCGCGCGCGGCAGCGATGTGCGGGCCGGCGACCTCGCCCTGGCGGCCGGCACGATCCTGGGCCCCCCGCAGATCGGCCTGCTGGCCGCCATCGGCCGTGGCAGGGTCCGGGTGCGCCCCCGCCCGCGTGTGGTCGTCCTCTCCACCGGCAGCGAACTCGTCCAGCCCGGTGAGCGGCTCGGCGAGGGCCAGATCTACGACTCCAACAGCTTCGCGCTCACGGCCGCGGCCCGGGACGCGGGCGCCATCGCCTACCGGGTCGGCGCCGTCACCGACGACGCCGACACCCTGCGCGCCACCATCGAGGACCAGCTGATCCGGGCCGACATGGTCGTCACCACGGGCGGTGTGAGCGTCGGGGCGTACGACGTCGTCAAGGAGGCGCTCTCCTCCGTCGGGGACGAGGACGAGCCGGGCAGCGGCATCGACTTCCGCAAGCTCGCGATGCAGCCCGGCAAGCCGCAGGGCTTCGGCTCCATCGGCCCCGAGCACACCCCGCTCCTCGCCCTGCCCGGCAATCCGGTCTCGTCGTACGTCTCCTTCGAGGTGTTCGTACGCCCCGCGATCCGCGCCCTGATGGGCCTGCGCGAGGTCCACCGCCCGACGGTCCGCGCCACGCTCGTGGCCGACAAGGCGCTGTCGTCCCCGGCCGGCCGCCGCCAGTTCCTGCGCGGTACGTACGACGCGGAGACCGGCGGCATCGCCCCGGTCGGCGGCGCCAGTTCGCATCTCGTCGCCGCCCTCGCCCACGCCGACGCGCTCATCGTCATCCCGGAGGACACCACCTCCGTGGAGCCCGGCACGGAACTCGACGTGGTCCTGATCGGCTGATCGTCGCGCGGTGGCGGTACCGTGTCTGCCCACACAGGCCCTGTCGGGCCCGGATCGGGAGTGCCCCAGCCAATGAGCGCGTTTTCCCGGGGGGACACCCCCGGACCTCCGCAACAGAACAGCCTGACGCATATCGACGAGTCGGGCGCGGCCCGCATGGTCGACGTCTCGGCGAAGGAGGTCACCGCGCGCACCGCGCGCGCCAGCGGCCGGGTGCTGGTCTCCCCGCGCGTCGTCGAGCTGCTCAGGGGCGGGGGAGTGCCCAAGGGGGACGCCCTCGCCGTGGCCCGTATCGCGGGCATCATGGGCGCCAAGCGGACCCCTGACCTGATCCCGCTCTGCCACCCGCTCGCCCTCTCGGGCGTCAGCCTGGACCTCTCCGTCGCGGACGACGCCGTGGAGATCCTGGCGACGGTGCGGACCACGGACCGCACGGGCGTCGAGATGGAAGCGCTGACCGCCGTCTCGGTGGCCGCGCTGGCCGTGGTCGACATGGTGAAGGCGGTCGACAAGGGCGCGGTCATCACGGACGTACGGGTCGAGGAGAAGACCGGCGGCAGATCCGGCGCCTGGACCCGGCCGGCGGACGACGGTGATGCCTCATGAGCGCGTCCCCGGACACCGGGCGGGTCGCGGCGGCGGAGCCGTACCGCGCCCTGGTCGTCACCGCGTCCAACCGCGCCGCCGCCGGCGTCTACGCCGACCAGGGCGGTCCGATCCTCGCCGACGGCCTCGCCGCACTCGGCTTCTCCGTCGAGGGGCCGAAGGTCGTCCCCGACGGCGATCCGGTCGAACAGGCCCTGCGCGACGGTGTGGCCGCCGCCTATGACGTCATCCTGACCACCGGTGGCACCGGCATCTCGCCCACGGACCGCACCCCGGAGGCCACCCGGCGCGTACTCGACTACGAGATCCCGGGCATCCCGGAGGCGATCCGCGCCGAGGGCGCCGCCAAGGCCCCGGCCGCCGCACTCTCCCGTGGCCTCGCCGGTCTGTCCGGGCGGACCCTGATCGTGAATCTGCCGGGCTCGACCGGCGGCGTTCGCGACGGTCTCGCCGTGCTCGGCCGGCTGCTCGTCCACGCCGTGGATCAGATCCACGGCGGCGATCACCCCCGTACCACCGGATGAACCCCGCCTGGCCGGTGGTGCTGGTGGACGGCGACGTCACCCTCCGCCCCATAAGACTGCGTGACCAGCACGCGTGGCGTGAGGTGAACCGGCGCAACCGCGACTGGCTGCGTCCCTGGGAGGCGACGATCCCGCCCCCGGCACCGGGAGGCCCGGTCGCCCAGCGCCCGACCTACCGTCAGATGGTCCGCCATCTGCGCGCCGAGGCCAACGCGGCCCGGATGCTGCCCTTCGTCATCGAGTACCAGGGCCGGCTCGTCGGCCAGCTGACGGTCGCCGGGATCACCTGGGGTTCGATGTGCTCGGGGCATGTCGGCTACTGGGTCGACCGCGAGGTCGCGGGCCGTGGTGTCATGCCTACCGCGGTCGCCCTCGCCACCGATCACTGTTTCCGGATGGTCGGCCTGCATCGCGTCGAGATCTGCATCCGCCCGGAGAACGGACCCAGCCGCCGTGTCGTCGAAAAACTCGGATTCCGTGAGGAGGGTCTGCGGCCCCGCTATCTCCATATCGACGGGGGCTGGCGGGATCATCTCGTCTTCGCGCTCACGGCCGAGGAGGTGCCCGACGGGCTGCTCCGTCGCTGGCGCCGGGCGCGACCTGGGGCGCCCCAAAAATGAAATAAGTGTTCGATATTGGTTAGCATATGGCTATAAACTGATCTGAACAGTCACAAAAAAAGTCCGTGATATCAGCCGGATCGTGCGACACACCGGCTCAATTGGCGGATCCCGCCGTGCGAACCCCTCTACGGTGTGAACCGTGAGCAGCAGCGGCCTCATCTACGCAGTCATCGTCGGGGCCTGGGCCGCCTACTTGGTGCCGATGTGGCTCCGCAGGCAGGACGAGCTCAACGAGGAACGCCCGACGGAACGCTTCAGCACCGCCATCCGGCTGCTGTCCGGAAGGGCGGCCATGGAGCGCCGTTACGCCAGGGAGCTTCAGGAACGCGCCGAAGAAGAGGCGGGGCCCGACGCCGAACCGGACGTCAGCACGGAGTCGATGAGCTCCGTCGACGTCCGGGCCTTCTCGGCGCCCCCGGCCCGTACCGAAGCCCGGATGGACAACGTCCGCCCGGAGGAGCCCGCGCCGGCCAGACCGGCGGCGGCCCGCCCCGTACCCCGTCAGGCCGCCGCCGATCGTCAGGCTCCCGAGCGGCCCGCGCGCCCCTCGGGCGGCGCCGCCGAACGCGCCCGGCGCGCGCAGCGCTCCCAGGTGCTCGTGCGCCGGCGCCGCACCACCGTGCTCCTCTTCCTCGGCTTCACACTCGGCGCGGTCGTCGCGGCGGTCGGCGGTCTCGGCCTGCTCTGGGCGCCGGCCCTGCCCGCCGTCCTCCTCAGCACGTACATCGTGCATCTGCGCGGCCAGGAGCGACGCCGGTTCGCCTTCACGATGGACCGGCGCCGGGCGGAGGCCGCGGCCCAGCACCTCCGCGAGAACCGCCCACACCGCCATCAGCCGGCGACGGCCGTCGCCGGCGAGCCCGCCGAGGAGTCCCAGCCCCGCCCCGAGCCGGAGCCGGCGTCCGTGGTCTCCCCGCAGGAGGCGGGGCGCCGCGCCCTGGTCGAGCAGACCGACCACGCGGAGTGGGTCGACCAGCAACGGGACCGCGGCCCGGCGCGCGGCGACAGCTGGGAGCCGGTCCCGGTGCCGCTGCCGACGTACGTCACCGCCCCGGTCGCCCCCCGCGCCACCGGCGGCGTCGAGGTCGGCGACCCGGAAACCTGGAGCGCGACCCGCTCCTCCACGGCGGCCGACCCCACCGCCGACCCCGCCCCCCAGGCCGCCGCCGCGCCCCACCGCCCCCGCGACCGCGGCCGAACCCCCCTCTTCGACCAGTACGACGACGAGGACCGCCCCCGCGCCGCCAACGAGTAGCCGCCGACGGATTTCCGGGCAGGGCGGCGGGGGTGCTAAAGTTTCACTCGTTGCAAGGGCCTGTGGCGCAGACTGGTAGCGCACCTCGTTCGCATCGAGGGGGTCAGGGGTTCGAATCCCCTCAGGTCCACCGCAGCTCAAAGCCCCCACCGAAGAAATTCGGCGGGGGCTTTTGCATGCCGTACAGCAGCGAAGTACAGCAGCTACTTCCGATCTTGCTGGTCAAGGTGCTTGCCGAGCTTCCGCAGTGCCCGCCGCGTCGCCTCGGACGGTACGTGCGTGTAGACCTCCATCGTGACCGCGATCTTGCTGTGCCGGAGGATTTGCATGGCGATCCGGGGGTGCACGTCGAGTGCGGCGAGCAGAGAGCCGCAGGTGTGCCGGGTGTCGTGCAGCCTGATCGTTCGGACTTCCGCTTTGGCCGACCGGAAGGCGAACGAGCGGTTGAAGTTGCGCGGCTCGATCGGCGTGCCGTACCGCGTGGTGAATACGAAGTCCGAGTCCGTCCATAGTTCGCCGGCCGCCTTTTTCGCTGCCTCCTGCTCCTTACGCCGGAGCCGCAACGCGGTCACGCAGATCTGCGGAAGGGGGAGCACCGCCGTTGACGATTCGGTCTTGGTCACGTCGTGCACCAGTTGCCGCCGGATGCGCTGCAGCTGGTACTCCACCGTCACCTCTCCCGCGTCGAGATCCACGCTCGGCCACGTCAAACCGAGCACCTCACCGCGCCGGAAACCCAGGACCAGGATCAGCACGTAGGCCGCGTACAGCGGGTCGAGGACCGCCCGAGCCGCCTCCAGGAACTGCCGCGCTTCCTCCACCGACCAGGGGTGACGCTTCACCTTGCGGCCGGACCGCACTTTGACCAGCCCCGCCACGTTCTTCGAGATCACCTCTTCTGTCATGGCGTTGGTCAGAGCCGACCGCAGTACGGCGCGGGCATCCTGCACCGTCCGCCGAGAGGCGACCTGCTTGCAGCAGTTGCCGGCAGCACAGCAGCGCGGCTTCGCGCGCTTGGCATCCTTGCCCTGCGCGCAGCATTGGCACTGCACGAGGAGGGCGTTCACCCAGCCGCGCACGTCCCGCACCGTCAGCTTGTCGAGCCGCTTACCTCCCAGGCCGGGTCCGATGTAGAGCCGAACGTGCATCGCGTACGTCTCCGCCGTTTTCGGCTTGAGATCCGGTTCCACCACCTCAGCCATCCAGCGCGTGAGGTACTGCGCGAGCGTCGGCGACGACGTAACCACCGGCCCCTGAGCCGCCTCAGCGTGGAGCTTGATCCACTTCGCGTGCACGTCCTCCCGGGTCTTGCCGTAGACGTACTTCCGGGCGCGTTTGCCGTCCGGCTTGGTGACCCAGACGTAGGCTGCGTGCCCGTTCTTGTAGGGGTAGATGGATCCTTCGCCGTTGCTCCGCTTGACACTCATGCCGCCTCCTCAGCGGTGGCGACGACGCGGGAGACGTATTCGTCGACCCAGGTGGGGAGGATGCGGCGGTTACGGCCGATGACGACCGAGCGGATTTCTCCGGTGAGGACCAGCATCTTGGTCTTGGACAGACCGAAGCCGAGCATCTCGGCGACCTCGGCGGTCGTGAACCACTTCCGCTCTATCGCGGTCATGGGGGAGGGCATGGGAGTTCCTTGTCTCGGCGGCGCGGGGCAACGCGCAGCCGTGCTGACTGGTGGGATGGGCGGTGGGTGACGCGATCCCGCTTGGCCGTCCTCGGCGTTGGTAGCGCCGGGGACGGTGCGGGTGTTGGCGGGCTGGGCCGGATGCGGCGTGAGAGGGCGGCAGGCTGACGGACTGCGCGGGGAGGACGTTCCGGCGGGGGCCGACAGTAGAGGGGGAGCCCTTCTACTGACCGGTGGACGGTCCCTTGCCCAGTGGGTCCCAGGGGGAGTTCGGAGCCGGGTACCACTCAGGTCCGGTGGCGTCCGGTCCGACGTCGACGCCCTGGGCCGCGAGGCGGTCGGCGATCTCGTCGTACTCGCGCTCGGCCTCGTCGAGCCGGGCTCTGGCGCCCTGCTCGATGTCGTGGGCGGTCTTCCACTCCTGCTCGGCCTTCTGGACGCGGTAGCCGGCCTCCTGCAGCTCGTAGTCGGGCTCGTCGGGGCCCGCCACGGCCTCGGTCATGAAGTTCGCCGCCGGGACGTTGAGCGCTTTGGCCAGGCCGACCACCTCGTCGAAGCGCAGCAGGCGGTTGCCGCTCTCGATCTTGGCGACCATGGTCTGGTGGAACTTGAACCCGAGCCGGGTCATGCGCTCGGCCAGGTCCTCCTGCGAAAGACGCGCGGCCTTCCGCAGCACCTTCATGTTGTGCGCCACCAGGGCTTCGCCTTCGAGCGGCACGTACCGGTGCGCCTTGGGACTCGACATACCTACCTCCCTTCCTTCGGCTACGTCCCGGGCTGTACGGGATAGACCTAAACGATACAGCATGGAATATCCATGCTGCAAGCGGTTGAAGTCTTCGTGACGTAATCGTTATGAAACCGGCCCATCGGCGACTATGCTGCGAGCGCATCAAAAAACGATGCCAGAATCGCTTGACACGCCGACGGATGCGTGGTAAAAATGTAGTTATCCCCGCATGAAAATCCCAACCGACAGGAGGTTGATTAGGGCGCATGCACCGCGCTGACCCCGAGCAGCACGAACCCCCGGCGCTACCAACGCCGGGGGCTGACGGAAACCTCGCCACCGCCCATCCCAGGACAGTCAGCCAACGGCGGATCGGGTTGCCCCCCGATGACCGCCGAGTAAGGAGTCTCCGTGAACCACGATACTGCTTCCGGCCCCGAGCCCGCAGGCTCGAGCCCAATCCCGCCGGCCAGCAGCTGGCCCCCGGTCGCGAAGCCCGGCGCACCCGGAACCCACCTGCCCGCCCAGCCCACGACCGCATCCCCCGTCCCCGGCCCGCCGCACATCCCCGGCCCGGCTGCGGCGGCCGAGCCAGCCGGTGCGCCGGAGATACCCGATGCCCCGGCCGCTGAGGGCGACGAGCTGCTCGCGCGGCTGCGGGCACTGATCGCCCGGTTCGTGGTGCTGCCCTCCGACCAGGCCCTGGACGCGGTCACGCTGTGGGTCGCCGCATCCCACCTGCAGCCCTCCTGGCAGCACGCCCCACGCCTGGCCGTAGTCGGCCCCGCCAAGCGATGCGGCAAGTCCCGTCTGCTCGACGTGCTCGCCGAGACCGTCCACAGCCCGGTGCTGACCGTCAACTCCACACCGGCGGCAGTCTTCCGGTCCATCACGGAGGATCCGCCGACCCTCCTGGTGGATGAGGCCGACACGATCTTCGGCAGCCCGAAGATGGCGGAGAAGAACGAGGAGATGCGCGGCCTGCTCAACGCCGGCCACCAGCGCGACCGCTACGTCCTTCGGGTGGTCGGCAACGACCACACCCCGCACCGGTTCCACACCTTCGCCATGGCCGCCATCGCCGGGATCGGCGACCTCCCCGACACGATCATGGACCGGTCCATCGTGATCCGGATGCGCCGCCGGGCCGAAGGCGAACGCGTCTCGCCCTACCGCACCAAGCGCGACAGCCCCGCCCTGCGCACCATGCGCGCCAGCCTGGCCCGATGGGCCAAACCGCTGGCCGACCAGGCTCTGCACCTGGAACCGCAGATGCCGGTCGAGGACCGCGCCGCCGACACCTGGGAGCCGCTGGTCATCGTCGCCGACCTCGCCGGCGGCTCCTGGCCCCGGCTCGCCCGGCAGGCGTGCGCCAGCCTCGTCGCCTCCGAGGCCGAG
This sequence comes from Streptomyces sp. NPDC051569, assembly GCF_044454085.1. Lineage (NCBI taxonomy): Bacteria > Bacillati > Actinomycetota > Actinomycetes > Kitasatosporales > Streptomycetaceae > Streptomyces > Streptomyces sp. NPDC051569. The sequence goes on along the minus strand of NZ_JBITDJ010000034.1, from coordinate 14,101 downwards.
TCCGAGGACGACCAGCCCAGCGGCGCGCGCATCCTCGCCGACATCCGCCGGATCTTCTTCTCCGCCAGCGACCCCGACAGCATCGCCACCGACCAGCTCCTGTTCGCCCTCAACGGCGACCCGGAGGCCCCCTGGGCCGAGTGGGGGCGAGGCGGCCTGACCCCGCGCGGCCTCGCCGGGATGCTGCGCGAGTTCGGCATCTCCTCCGGCAACGTCCGCATGGGCGACCACACCCAGCGCAAGGGCTACATGCGCAACAAGTTCGCCGACGCCTGGCGACGCTACTGCCCCACCGTCCACCCCCTCGGCCCAAGCACGAGACAGGGCAGCCCGCGCTGACCCGCCTGCCGCAGGACGCGTACCAGCCGTCCCTGCCGTAACACCGCAGGTCACAGCACGGCGTTCCGTCACGGAACACGAGGCAAGACGCCACGCCGCCCCGACCGGCCCGCAGCCCGCCCCGCCCCGCACACGCCCGCGCGGGCGGCGGGCCGGGCCGGGACGGCACCCACCTCCGTCTCGTGCCGTCCCTACCGTCCCTACCGTCCCTCCCGCATAACCGCAGCTCAGAGCACCTTCCAACAGGACGGATCAGCGTCCCAAGACGGAAACCGGTTCCGGCACCGGGACGGCAGCAGCCCCTCCGCGCGACGGCACACCCCCGCCGGGCGCGTCCCTGCCGTACCCGTCCTGACCTGCGGCTGCAACGGCCAAGACGCCAAGACGGATCTTCCAGCACACCCCTCGCCCGTAAGGACGTCCTCCCGCATGCCCACCACCCCCATGGACGCGCACCCCGCCGCCACGGGCACCTTCGCCCGCACCACGATCACGGTCGTGATGGCGGTCATCGCCGCGCTCGCCTTCGTGTTCTCCTTCGGCAACGTCTGGGCCCTGGCCCTCCGGCTCGGCGTCCCCCACCCGATCGCGCCCCTGATCGCCCCCATGGTCGACCTGTCCGTGGTCGGCCTCCTCGTCGCCCTCCACCACCTGGCCGCCCACGGCACCGCCCCCGCCCACCTGCGCTCCGCCACCCGCCTCATGCACCTGTGCGGCCTGCTCACCCTCGCCCTCAACACCGCCCAGCCCCTCCTCGCCAGGCACTACGGCCGCGCCGCCATCGACACCGTCGCCCCCGCACTCCTGCTCGGCTGGGGAACCGTCGGCCCCACCCTGCTCCGCCACCTCCACACACCACCCCAACCGACACAGCAGCACCAGCCGACCACCGCGCCGGTGGCTGCCGCCGCCGCGCCCGCCCAGCAGGCCCCGGCCCCAGCAGCCGCCCCGGCCCACCCTTCACCGCCCACCGCACAGACACCGCCCAGGAACGCCAAGCCGGCCACGTCGGGTAAACGCACCGGGCGACCGCCGGCCGCAACCATGGACCAGCTCATCGCCATAGCCCGGCCGGCCGTCGCTGAACACGGCCTCAGCGTCGCCGTGGTCAAACAGGCCCTGCACGACGCCACCACGCCGGTCGCCAGCTCCCGGCTCACCCAGCTGATGAAGCACCTCAAGGACGAACACGCCCTGGCTGCCGAGACCCCGCAACCGGAGACAGAGGCGGCACGAGCCCACCCCGCAGACGCCTGACGACAGCCCCGTAGCCCGGCTCACCCCGACCCAGCCTGGTCGGCCGGGTCGGGTGGGCGGCCGCTTACGGCGCCCCCGATCCGGATGTGCGGATCTCCCCAACCCTGGGACTTCCGCGCATCCGGGCGCCGCTCTCCTACACCCCGAACGCGGATCGGCCAAACCGCCACCCACCCGAACCATGACCCGCACAACGAGAGGACCCACCCCGTCATCCGCCACACCACAAACGCCTCGCTGGAGAACACCGTGAAGCCCACCTCCGACACCGGCACGGACGCCGAAGAAAGCCCCGAGCCCGCCACCAAGGCCCGTAAACTGGGTGGTCTGTGGCGGCGAGCCTTCAACAACACGGCTCCTGGCGGAGCCAGTTGTACCCAGTCTCCGACTGTCGGCCGGAGTCTGGGGTCCTCCACCCCGGGGGTGGCGGAGGAGGCCCGGCGGGAGGGCGCACCAGGCCCGGAGGCCGGCGCCGCAGGCGGCCCCGCCCCGGACGAACTCGACGCCGTCCAGCGCGCCGTACTCGCGACCGCACACGCCGACGAGCGCCCCCACACCATGCCGACCAGCACCCCCGGCCCGGCCGCCAAGGCGGCCAGGCTCGACAGTGACGGCGAGGTCCGTGAGAGGGTCGCCGTGTTCGTCCACGACAAGATCCCCGCACTCGACGTGCCGCCGCTCACTGTCCACGCCAGCGCCCAGACGATGCCCAAGGGGAAGATCCGCCGGTTCAACGGCAAGCGCCGCACACTGCGCGTGGGACCGGTGGGCTTCACCGAGGCCGAGCACGCCGACCTGTTGGACGCGGCCGGGCGACACGGCTACGAGGGCACTCTGTCCGGCTACCTGGCGGATATCGCGCTGGCGTTCATCCGGGGCGCATTCAGCGTCGACCTGCCCCTGCACACCGGCAAGCAGGAGGTGCAGGAGTTCCGCGCAAAGATCCGCTGGGAGATCAACCGCATCGGCGTCAACATCAACCAGATGGTCTACGTGCTCCACCGCGACAACCGCATCGAACCGGACATCCGCGAACGCCTCGAGCACCTCGACCGCCTGCTCACCCACATCGCCCGCGCCCTCCTCATCCCCGCCGAGCCGACGGATGGAGGAAGCCTGTGATCCCCTCGGTGAAGAAGCCCGGCGGCAACACCCGCGGATTGCTCGCCTACCTTTACGGCCCCGGCAGGAACGACGAACACCTCGACCCGCACATCGTCGCGTCCTTCAGCCCGCGCGGCCTGCCCGACCCCGGCCGCGACCAGGACGCCACCCTCACCCAGCTCGGCCAGATCCTCGACGCCCCCGTCAAGCTCCGCAACGAGGGTTTCGGCAAGCCCGTCACCGACCACGTCTGGCACTGCCCCGTCCGCACCGCGCCCGACGACCGGCACCTGTCGGACGCCGAATGGGGCGAGGTCGCCCGCCGCATCGTCCACGCCGCCGGGATCGCCCCCGGCGGCGATCCCCTGGCCTGCCGCTGGATCGCCGTACGGCACGCGGACGACCACATCCACATCCTGGCCACCACCGTCCGCGAAGACGGCCGCCGCCCCAAACTCCACAACTGCGGCATGCGCGCCCAGGCAGAAGCCCGCGTGATCGAGAAGGAACTCGGCCTCCACCAGGTCGCTCCGGGCGACCGGACCGGGGACCGCCGCCCCACCCAGGCCGAGATGCACAAAGCCGAACGCCTCGGAAGGGAGCAGACCAGCCGCCAGTGGCTCCAGGAGCGCATCCGGGCCGCCATCCCGCACGCCGCCAGCGTCGAGGAACTTCTCGCCTACCTCGAGGCCGATGGCGTCCAGGTCAAGGTCCGCCGCTACCCCTCCGGCGACCTCCAGGGCTACAGCGTCGGTCGCCCTGGCGATGTCAAGGTCAACGGCGAGCAGGTGTATATCTCCGGCAGCAAGATCGCCCCCGACCTGTCCCTGCCCAACCTCCAAGCCCGCCTCGACGCCGGGCAGCCCGAGGAGTACCCGACGGCACGCCGCAACCGGCCCAGCACCAGCTGGGAGCGCGCCACCGACGCCCTCGACCTCCTCCACGACCACCTCGCCGACGTTGGGAGCGGGGGCAGCCGGAGTACGGGAGAGGAGGCCCAGGCGCAGATCACCGCGCTGGGAGAACTCATCGACGCCACAGCCCAGGCCGGACCGGCCGAGCTGCGGGACCAGCTGCGCGCAGCCAGCAGGGAGTTCGCCCGCGCCCAGCGCTCCCGCATCCGCGCCGACCACCACACCGCCGCAGGACTGCGACAGGCAGCACGCGACATCATCCACGCCGGAGACGGACCCGACGGCAGCGCGTTCGCCGTCCTGCTCACCGCCCTGCTCTGGTCGGCAATCCTGGCCTCACGCTGGCACCAAGCCCAAGGCCACCAGCAACAAGCCGAAGCCGCCCGAACCACCGTGATCCACCTGCAAGCAGCCTACGACCAGACAGCCGCCGAGGAGTTCGCCGCGCTCGCCCATCGCCAACCCACCGTGGAGGTGAACCATGCCCTCGCCGGCGCTGTCCGCTCCGCCGTCCCCGACCACGCCGACCGCATCCTCACCGACCCCAACTGGCCAGCCCTGGCCACCGTTCTCGTCGACGCCCACGCAGCCGGCCACCCGCCCCGCACACTCCTGGCCGAAGCCGCCGCCCGCCGCGAACTCGGCACAGCCCGCCTTCCCGCCAAGGTCCTCCTCGGCCGCATCCAGCACACCAGCCGCAACCCAGCACTCAACCCCCGCGCCGAGGCAGCCCGCCTCCGCTCCCAAGCCGCGGGCAACCTCCCCCGCAGCTATGGTCCACAGGCCGCAGCAGCGGCAAACCCCATATCCGAACCCCAGCCGCACCGCAGGCGCTGAGACACCCAAGCGCTCGAAGCGGATTGATCAACCCATCTACTCGGCAACCCAACACACCAAAGTCTGGCCACAGGCTGCCCCGCTGGTGCGGAAGGTAGACCGGCACACCTACACCCCGCGGTGCGAGGAGCAGGGCGGGTCGAGCTTGGAGGAATAGCGGCCGACAGGTCCCATCCCCGCGGGCGCGGGGAGCAGGCCCTGTGCTCGGCGTGCCGGATCGCGAACTGGGGTCCATCCTCGCGGGCGCGGGGAGCAGGCCCGCTACCTGCGTGTCGCCACCACCGGCACGGGTCCATCCCCGCCGGCGCGGGGAGCAGATGCGTTACCGGTGCAGCCAGGCTCGTCAGGTGGGTCCATCCCCGCGGGCGCGGGGAGCAGAGCAGTATCGATCCGTCGGTGACGGGGCCGTGGGGTCCATCCCCGCGGGCGCGGGGAGCAGCGCTCGGGTCAGTCCTGGCGTGCGATGGCCGCGGGTCCATCCCCGCGGGCGCGGGGAGCAGACGCAGTCCACCCGGTACGAGCTGAACGGCCAGGGTCCATCCCCGCGGGCGCGGGGAGCAGACTCACTGACCTGCACGTTTCCGAGGAAGCCCAGCCGGATTGAACCAACTTCCGAGAAAGCGACAAACTGGGCGAACCGCTCGCGAAGCCCACCCACCTTCCCAATGAACAGAGTACGGGCGACGACATGAGCACCAACCGCACCATCGCCTTCTGCCATGACGCAGGTCCGCGGATACGGCCCCGTGCCGAACTCAGCCGCCCGCCGTCTGATCACGTCGCGGGCGTCGCGCAGCCGAGCAGCGCATCCAGTTGCGCCACCGTGGCGGCGGCATCGGTGTGGTGAATGGTGTGGATGCCCAGCGCCTCCGCAGGCGGCAGGTTCACCGCGTGGTCGTCCACGAACACGCAATCCCCGCCCGGCAGCTGCAGCAGCTCCAGGGTGTGCAGGTAGATGCGCGGGTCGGGCTTGCGTACGCCGATCTGCTCGGACAGCACGATCGCGTCCCACTGCCCGTCCCACATGCCGAGCGCCTCGTAGGGATTGAAGGGGGTGATGCCGAAGCTGTTGGAGAGCATGGCGACCTTGATGCCGGCGGCGCGGGCGCGGCGAGCGGCGTCGACCATGCGCGGCTCCAGGGGGAGATTGGCCAGGGCCCGGCGCATCAGGTCAGTGGGGTCGATGCCGAGGATACCTCCGATGACCTGGTTCCACTGCTCCTGCGTGGCTTCGCCTATCTCCAGCGCCTTGTAGACGGCTACCCCCTCCGGGTGCTCGTTCAGCGCGTGAAAGTACGCGCCGGGGACCAAGCCCTCGCTGCGTTCGAAGGCTTGGCCGTTGAGCCGCATCCGGATGGTGAGGACGCCCCCGAAGTCGAGGATCAGGCCGCGGTAGGTCATTGCTGGCTCCATCGAATATGACTCGCCCCAGGGGCGTGGGCACGCTGCAGCACGGATGGTAGCCGTGGATCGATCGCCCTCGCCCTCCCAGGCCGGAGTCGTACCCTGGCGGTGGAGGCAACTGCCGCTTGGGCGAGGGGACGTCAGTTCATGGCTGTCGAGCAGGACTTCAGTATCGGTGCCCGCATCCGGTACTACCGCGAGCGTCGAGGCCTGTCACAGAAGGCCATGGCGGAACTCGTCGGCAAGTCGGAGAACTGGGCCTACAAGGTCGAGAAGGGCATGCTGCCCATCGACCGCCTCTCGGTGTTGATCGACCTCGCGCGAGTGCTGCACGTCCGCGATCTGACCGACTTGACCGGCGGTGTTCTGACCGGCGCAGTTTCAGGACCGCAGAACGGGCACGAGGGGGTGCCCGCGATCCGCCGCGCCTTGTCCCTGCCCTCGTCGCTCCTGCCGTCCGGGATCGGCGAAGTGTCCGTGGACGAGTACCGGGCCGCAGTGAATGACGCGTGGCGCGTCTACGAGACGCAGACCAAGGAACGGTACGCCGACATCGGCGGCCGGCTGCCGAATCTCGTGCGGCAGGGCTACGCGGCCGTGCGCGACGCCGAAGGTGAGCAACAGGAACGGCAGGCAGTGGCGCTGCTGATCTCCGTGTACGGCCTGGCCCAGGTCTGGCTGCGTCGCGTCGGCGAGCCCGTACAAGCCCGCGTCGCCGCCGACCGCGGCGTTGCTCTGGCCGACCAGGTCGGTGATCCGGCGCTGCTCGCCGCGGCCACATGGACCTTGGCCTGCGTGCTCACCTCCTCGGGAGACGTAGCCGACAGCGTCGCCCTGGCCCGGGAGACCATCGCCGGCTGCCACCCGGGCGAGGACGCCTCGCCGGAGCACCTGTCCGCGTACGGAGCACTGCATCTGTCGGCGGCCGTGGCTGCCGTGCGTGACAACCAGGGCCCGGTGGCGTGGGACCTCTACCACGGCGCCGAGCGCGTAGCGGCGCGTCTCGGTGAGGACCGGAACGACTGGCACACCAGCTTCGGCCCGACGAACGTGGCCATGCACGCCGTGCACCTCCGGGCTGAGGAGGGCGACACGGTGGAGGCACTGCGGGTGGCCGACAGCGTGGAGGACAACCCCGAGCTGCCGCTTGAGCGGCGCACCCGGTACCTGATCGAGGTCATGAACTGCAACCGCATCCAGCGTGACGACTTCGCCACCGTCTACATGCTCAAGCGGATCACCACCCAGTCGCCCGAGGAGGTGGGTTTCTCGCCGCTCGTCCGGGAGGCGGTCGCGGACCTGCTCAAGCGGGAAAAGCCCATGTGGCGGCAGGATCTGCGGGCCGTGGCCCAGCACATCGGCATGACCGCGTAGAGATCGCAGCGCCCTGACTGCCCGTCAACCCTGATTTTTACTCAGGGTAGGTAGGTGACCGCGCTCCTACGGTGAGTGACATGACAGAACGTCGCCTGCCGCTGAGTGGGTCGTTACGAGCCTGGCGCGTCGAACGCGCTTCCGACGCAGCTGAGTTGACCCAGGCCGGACGCGTCGCCATTCCGGTCCGCCTTCGCCGGATCGGGAGGCGAATTTCCGCGACCGGGGCCTTGCTGGTCCTCACCGCCGAGGAAGCCGACGCGCTTTGCGTCGAGTTGGCAGCTCTGCTGCACCCCGGCGACGGCCGGGAGGCCGCGTCATGACCGGGCCACGGCGGACCGCCACCGACAGCGAGCGCCGCCGGGATCTCCTCGCGGCCGCCGCCGGACTGCACCCGGGAAGCGCGGCCGTCGCCGCCGCCCACCAGGCCCCGGCCTTGATCGTGCCGTGCCTTCTCCGCGCCCGACGAGAGGGGCCGGTCTCATGACCCGGGTAGCGCATTCCACGGGCGACCTCGCCACCCCCACCGCCCCTGTCCCCTCCATGACCGAGCCCATCTGTGACGAGTTCGCGGTGCGGATCTCCAGCGGCGCCTCAACGGGCAGCGCCCTGGAACGGGACCACGGCGGCCTGTGGGTCGGACGGCTTCGCCGCATCAGTGCGGCAAAGCTGCGCGCTTGGGGGCTGACTCCGCTCATGGACGACACCCAGCTCCTGGTCAGCGAACTCGTCACCAACGCCCTGCGGTACGGCCAGGGCGGCGAGATCGAATTCCGCCTCGTCATCACCCTCCAGGGGATGTTGCTGGCGGTGAACGACGGCTCCGAAAGCCGCCCGCGGTTGAGGGTGGTCGACGAGTCCAGCGAGACCGGCCGAGGCCTCTTCCTCGTCGCTGCTCTCGCCGACGACTGGGGCGTCTGCCCCGACGGCACGACCACCTGGTGCACGCTGAGCCTTGCGCGGGCGTGCCGATGACCGTCCCGATTCACCACCCCTCGACGGCAAGAACCGACTCGACCCGGCGGTCCATGACGACAGCCGAGATCAAGGCCGTTGCGGGCCGCAACCGCAGCAGCGAAACGCATCCACGCAGAAGGCAACCCGCAATGACGCACGCGAAGACGCTGTTCCCTGTCTGCGGCCGGACCGCCCGGCTCCCGGAGTATCTGGTCCAGGAAGCTCTGCGCATCGCGACACCGTACGGGCCGTCGGAAGAGGACGACGTGGAAAGGGACTTGTGGTGCCACCTCCAAGTCCACCGCGACGGGAACCACTCCGCCCTCGTACTTGATCTCGACGGCGCGGACACCGGCGCCATCTGGACGTGCTGGGCAGACGGCGTCCCTGCCGCAGCGCTGGACATCCGACCGGATTGCTCGTTCGTCGATCCCGAATCACAAGAAGCGTGCTGCGAGTTCGCCTTCCATCCGGGTGCCCACTCCCACCAACTCACCGCTATGCCCGTCGAATTCTCATGACTTACCGCCCCAGCAGAGGAGATCGCCTTGCCCAGCACCTCAGTGGCCCTGAAGCCGGACATTGCCGTACCACCCGCCCAGCAACCGCCCAGCGAAGGGATCACCTCAGGCCGCACCTGGTCCATCAGTACGACAAGCGGCGTCACCCTCACCGGGTACCTGCCGCCCTGGGCCGACGAGGACCCCAGCGAATCGGACGTCCCGCCGGAAGAGCTCTCCGTCAAGCTGATCGACCTCGCGCACTGGCGGCCCTTCGACGGGCAGAGGATGCGCATCCACAACCCCGCCGACGCTGACGGCGCCGGCCTGACCGTGGAAGAGAGCCTCTTCGACGGTCACATCACCTGTTACCCCTACAGCGAGGACCCGCAGGAGCGGACTCCTTACGCCGACGTCCGGGTGGTGGACGACCTCTGGTTGAACAACCTCACGCCCGAGGGCCTCGCCAAGCTCGCCACCCAACTCCGCATGCAAGCCGACCACCTTGAGAAGGACGTCATCCCGATCCTCGAAGCAGCCCGCCACGACTGGGCCGCCCACCAGCCCGCACGCGCGAACTACGTCCTCCGGTGAGCCTGTCGGCGCGTCGATAGCCTCCCGGCCGATCGGCACTGTCCGCTGTTGACCGAGCACCCAACGTACCCACGAGCGAAGGAACTTCCCCTGATGACCAACACGACCGTCGAGCCCGACGAGGCCACCCGCCTGCGGAACAACGTCGTGGACACCCTCCGTGCGGAGGGCTGGATCACCTCGCCCGAGGTCGAGGCCGTGATGCGCGCGGTCCCCCGCCACGAGTTCACTCCCGGGGCGTCCTTGGAGAAGGCGTACGAGCCGTACGCGGCGGTGATCACCAAGACCGACGAGCACGGCGTCCAGCTCAGCTCCGTGTCGGCGCCGCAGATCCAGGCCCTGATGCTGGAGCAGGCTCGGGTACGCCCGGGGATGCGGGTGCTGGAGATCGGTTCGGGCGGCCTGAACGCGGCTTACCTCGCCGAACTCGTCGGCGAGGACGGCGAGGTCACCACGGTGGACATCGACCCTGTCGTCACCGACCGCGCCAGTCGGCTGCTGGACGAGCACGGCTACAGCCAGGTCGCTGTCGTCACGGCGGACGCCGCCGAGCCCACCCCCGGCCTCGGGAAGGTCGATGTCGTGCTGGTGACCGTCGGTGCCTGGGACATCCCGCCGGCCTGGATCGACCAGCTCAAGCCTGGCGGTCGCCTGGTGGTGCCGTTGCGGATGCGTGGCCTGACCCGGTCCATCGCCTTCGTCCGTGTCGGCGGCCACCTGGAGAGCGAGTCGGCGAAGATCTGCGGATTCGTGCCGATGCAGGGCTCCACTGCCCACCGCGAGGAGCTGCTGCTGGTCAACGGCACTCCCGAGATCGGCCTGCGGTTCGATGACGGACTGCCCTCCGACCCGAGCCTGCTCGACAACGCCGTCACCTACCCGCGCTTCGAGCTGTGGACCGGGGTGACGATCGGTGTGAGCGAGCTGCTGGACACCCTCCAGATGCACCTGGCCATCACCTTGCCTGGCTTCTGCGTGATGGCCGTGGACCCCGACCTTGACTCCGGCATCGTCGCCCCGGTCAACAAGGGCTTCGCCTTGGCCGCCGTGGACGACCAGGGACGTACGTTCGCGTACCTCACCACCCGTCGCACCGAGGACAACAAGCACGTCGAGTTCGGCGTGCACGCCCTCGGCCCCGACGCCGCCGCGTTCGCCGAGACCATCGCCGCGCACCTGCGCGACTGGGCCAGCGAATACCGCGGCGGCCCCAGCCCGGTCATCCGGGTCTATCCGGCCGGCACCTCCGACGACCAGGCCCCCGGCGACCGGGTCATCGACAAGGTCCAGAGCCGGATCTCCCTCTCCTGGCCCGCCCAGCAGTAGCTGCGGCCCAGGGTTCCCGCACCATCCCCAACGGAAGGAAGGGCACCACCATGACCAGCGCCACTCTGGCCCCTGCGCCGGCACTCCTGGACGACGACTTCGCGCCGCTCGACGTGAGGGTCGTCCTCGCCGCGCACCCCTTCGGCAAGCTCCAGTGCTCCACCGGCGACGGCTGCGGCACCACCTGCGCCAACGGCGCCTCCGCGTGCAGCTCCTTCGTGGAGGACCCCGCCTGATCTCATCCACCTCCCCTCAACCGGTGGGCCGGACGCACGCCCGGCCCACCGGTCCCCGCGCTCGTACCGGAAGGGAACACCTCATGGCCCCCCAAGTGGCCGTCAGTTACCGCTGGCAGAGTCCCGCGTTGCTACGAGCCAGCACCATCTCCGGCATCACGGACCTCCCCCGCGCCCTCAACCTGGACGACGTGGCGGTCACCCGCATGTGGCTGGGCAGCAGGTGGCAGCAGGAGGCATTCCGTGACGCCCTGCGTGCGGCAACTCCCGTGCTGTCGGAAGCAGTCGAAGCCGTCGTAGGTGGGAGGGAGACCCGGCCCCGGCACGTTCGGCGTACGGCACTGTCCACGATCTCCTACCTCCTCCGGTGGCAGAGCCGTCCCACCCCTCTCGGCTTGTTCGCCGGCACTGCCGCGGTGGCCGTCGGGGACACCGCCCGTACCCAGTGGCGCGAGAAGCACCGGGCGTTGCTGCGCGCCGACGCCGAATGGGTCACTGACGTCATCGGGCGCCTCCAGTCCAGCCCAGAACTGCTGCGCCGACTGCCCCTGACGGCCAACAACACCGCCCGTGAGCGTGGTGATCGTCTAGTGGCCGTCGGAGCCCCGGCCGACGCTTACGCCCCGCTCATGGCCCCGATCGAGATATCCGTCCGCAACTCCCGACCGGTGGCCGCCGCTATTGCCGCTGCCCACGAGCCGATCACTTACGACGACCTGTGTGCCCACCTGCGCACGCGCTTCCCTCGGGCCACCGCCGACCAGATCGACATGCTCCTGCGCGACCTGGTCGGCCAGCAGATCCTCGTGTCGAGCCTGTGGGCGCCGATGACCACCATGGACGCCTTCGGTCACCTGTGCGCCGAGCTGGTACGGCTCCACGCGGACACCATTCCCGATCTCCAGGATCTGGTCACCGCGCTGTACGACGTGCGAGACGAGATCGCCGCCCACCAGTCGGCATCGGCCACCTCCGCGCTGAGCCGCCTCATCCCGAAGATGCGCGCTATCTCCCCGGCGACACCGACGCCCTTGATCATCGATGTCGGCCTCGACTGCGACGTGCAGATACCCGCGGCCGTTCTGGAAGAGGTTCAGGCCGCGGTCACGGCGCTGTACCGGACCACGTCGCAGCCGTACGGCTACCAGCACTGGCGGGACTACCACCGCCGCTTCCGCGCTCGCTACGGCGTGGGCGCACACGTACCCGTCGAGGAGCTGATCTCCGACAGCGGGCTCGGGCTGCCGGCCGGTTACCTCGGCTCGGAACGCGGTCGCCCGCCCAAACTCCTCACCGACCGGGACGAAACCCTGCTCGCGCTGCTGCAAAGCGTCCTGATGGAGGGCGAGAGCGAACTCGTCCTCACCGACAAGACGATCGACGCCCTCGCGGACGCCGCTGGCACCGAACCGCACTTCGTCCCCCGAGTCGAAACCGCCTTCGAGATCCACGCCCCGTCCACCACGGCCCTCACACGCGGCGCCTTCGAGGTCGCGATCACCGCGGTGCCGCGACCGGGCAGCAGCATGGCCGGCCGATTCGCCCACCTGCTGACGCCCGATCAGCAGGAGACCCTGGCTGACGGCTACCGCGCCGACACCGACACGCTCACCGCGCAGCTCAGCTTCCCGCCCCGCAGACGCCGCACCGAGAACGTCATCCGCATACCCCGCCTGCTGCCCCACGTCATCGCCGTAGGCGAGCACCCGGCCGCCGACGGCCAGACGATCAGCCTCGATGACATCGCCGTCACCGCTGACGCCCGCCACTTCTACCTGGTCCAACGCTCCACCGGGCACCGCCTGGACGTGCGAGTCCTGCACGCCCTTGAAGCTGCTACGCAGACTCCGGCGCTGGCCCGCTTCCTCGCCGAGGTCGCCGGTGCCAGGTACGCCGCCTACAAGCCGTTCGACTTCGGCGCCGCAGCCCGTCTGCCGTACCTGCCTCGCGTGCGGTACCGCCGCACCATCCTCGCCCCCGCCCGCTGGCTGCTCACAGCCGACGAGATGCCAGGTCGCACCGCCCGGCACGAGACGTGGGACCTGGCGTTCGACGCCTGGCGTACTCGGCTGCGCCTGCCCGACGCGGTGAGCATGATCGAGCACGACCAGCGCCTTCCGGTGGACCTGACGCACCCGGTCCACCGCCGCCTGCTGCGTACCCAGCTCGACCAGAAACGGCGGCTGGAGTTACGCGAGGCACCTGCCGCCGACGCGCACGGGTGGATCGGCCGTGCCCACGAAGTGTGGGTCTCCCTCCGCCGTACCGGGTCGGTCCCGGCTGCCGAGGACGGCCCTTGCGGTTCACTCGCGTACGGTGCGGAGCCGCCGCGACTACACCTGCCCGGCGCCGGCAGCGTGCTGTACGCCCGCCTGCACGCCCACCCCCACCGCTACGACGAGATCCTGGCCCAGCACCTTCCCGCCCTGCTCACCGCACTCGGCGACACTGCCGCGCTGTGGTGGTTCACGCGCCACCGCGAAACCGCCCGGCCGGACGGTGATCAGTACCTCGACCTCGTGTTCCACTTGGCGCCCGGCAGCTACGCGGCGGCGGCCGAGTGCGTCCACGACTGGACCGGCTCCCTCCACAGCATTGGCCTAGCAGCTGGCCTGACGCTGGCCGACTACCGGCCGCAGACCGGCCGGTTCGGGCACGGCGACGCGATGGACGCCGCACATCAGGTCTTCGCCGCCGACTCCGCCGCCGCACTCGCACAGATCCGGTTCACCGGCCAGAACGACACCGCCACCCCGCAGGCCCTCGCAGCCGCCAGCGCCGTCGACCTTGTCCAGCACCTCGCCCCCTCCGAGGCGGAAGCCACCGACTGGCTCGTCCAACGGCTACCGCAGACGACCGGCCGCCTGGACCCTCACCTGCGCGACCAGGTGCTCGACCTCACCTCCCCTGGTGGCCGAGGCGCCTTGGGCGTGCAGCCCGGAGGCGACACCGTCACCCGGGCTTGGCAGGCCCGCGCCGACGCCCTCGACGCCTACCGACTCCGCCTGGCGGGCGCCGATCCGCTCCGGGCCGCCCGGTCGCTGCTCCACCAGCACCACGTCCGGGCGCTGGGCGTAGACCCCGCGGCCGAGGCCGTCACCCTCCGCCTCGCCCGCACAGCGGCCCTGCGCCAGCAGAAGGCAGTCCGATGACCGCGGTCACCACTAGGCCGTGTCTGATAAATGATCATGCGGTGGTGTCGCGGAGCCACAAGATGAGCGAGGCCAGGTGCAGTCCCGACTGATAGCGGACGGCGAGC
>NZ_JBITDJ010000033.1:0-40711 GCF_044454085.1 Streptomyces sp. NPDC051569 | reverse complement strand
CCGGCCAATGGCTCCGGACCAGCGCGGGCACCCACGTCCAGATCACCGCAATCACCCGCCGGACCAGCCACAGCACCACCGTCCACAACCTCACCGTCGGTGACCGCCACACGTACTATGTGCTGGCGGGGGCCACGCCGGTCCTGGTTCACAATTCCGGTCCGAATTGTGGAGTGCCAGCTGGCGGCAAAAATGGAGACCGTCTCGGCGGCGAGGATTTCCACGGAAGTGACTACAGTCTCGACGAGATGGTTGAGTTCGTGAACGGGCACACGGGTGGGGGGAATCCGGCAATGGGGCGTCCGTCTGCCACGGAAGTTGAGACGACGCTTCGACAGGCCGGCCCGCGCCAGTTGGACGGGCAGAACTCGTCAAGGTTTGACCACAATGGCGTCCGCGTAATTATCAACTGGGATATGCCGTGGAAGTCCACGTCGTATTACCCTGGCAGGTGAATGAATGAATACTAGCGAGCCAGGCGAATGGCTCGGATGCTTCCTGGCGGATATGGATATTCGTCGACTGGAAGGCGTCTCAGTTCCAGTCGCCCCGGAGCGGGCTCTAGGGCTGGTTGAGCTGCTGGAGAGCTGGCGCAATCACGTTCTCAGGATCGAGGCAGAGGTTGGGCTACCAGATTCTGACAGGACGGTGTGGGGCGTCTATGATTTGATTGCCGCCCTCGCGCTCAGAAGCTTCGTCTTTCGTGGCATGAAAAACATCGACTCGGATTTCCTTGAGGGATTCAGACTGGCACTCGATGATGTCGACTCCAGATTTATGCAGTTCACTGAAATTGATGAATCTGGAATTGCTCGTCGCCTCGATGGCGGTGAGCGATCGAATGGCGAATGGTGGTGGGATCGAGTTCCCCGGGTTGGCCCGATCCGTCGAGATGTAGAGCGATTCAAATCGTCATCGTGACCCAATTTCGAACTGTTGAAATGAAGAGGACTCGATGGTGGTCCTAGGGTTTCATCAGTAAATCTGAAGCCCCACCGGATTAATTTCCGGTGGGGCTTCAGGTGTGTTTGACGGCAACGGTGACGGCAACGTCAGCGGACGACGGCTGCGGCGGGTGGGTCATTGGGGTCGTCGTCGGTAAGGCCGAGTACGTGGCCCAGAGCATCGATGGCCTGGCGTTGGAGGCGGAGTCGGACGTGGGCGTAGACGCCGGCGGTCACGCCGATGTGGGCGTGGCCGAGGAGCTCCTTGATGACGACGAGATCGACGCCTTGTTCCAGGAGCAGGGTGGCGGTCGAGTGCCGGAGGTCGTGGAAGCGGATCGTCCGAAGGCCAGCGCTGTGGAGGACGCGACGGAAGCGGCGGGTGAGGTTGCCGGGGTCGAGGGGTCCGCCCTTCACGGTCGTGAAGACGAGCCCGTTGTCCGTCCAGCCCGCTCTGGCCGCCTGACGCTCTTCCTGCTGCCGATCCTGGTGGATCTTCAGGGAGGTGATGCACTCGGTGGGGAGCGCGATGCGGCGTTCGGAGGCGAGGGTCTTGGTGTGCAGGACGGTCAGGCCCTGGCTGCGGGTGCGCTGGAGGGAGCGGTGGATGGTTGCGGTGCCGCCATCGAGGTCGAGGTCTTCCCAGTGGAGGCCGAGGAGTTCGCCCTTGCGGAGTCCGGTGCGGAGGGCGAGTTCGTACAGAGCATGAAGCCGGTCGTCGCCGGCCGACTGGAGGAACTGCCGGGCTTCGGCGGCGGTGAGGGGCTGGAAGCGCCGGGGGCGGGGCGTGGTGGTCTTGACGTTGCGGGCGACGTTGCGTGGCAGTTCGTCTTCGCGGACGGCGTGTTCCAGGGCGGATTTGAGGACCGCGTGGACGTACGTCACGGTCAGCGGTGACAGCCGCTTCTCGCAGCACTGCCCGATGGCGCAGCAGGACCGCCGGTGGGTGTCGCGTTCCTGGGCGCAGCACTGGCAGGTGGTGCGGAGTCCGTCGAGGAAGATGCGGACGTCGCGGGTGGTGAGCCGGGCGAGCTTCTTGGCACCGAGGCGGGGGTTGAGGTGGAGGCGGATGGAGGCGGCGTAGCGGGTGTGGGTGTTCTCCCTCAGACGGTGCACGGCGACGCCGTCCAGCCAGTACGCGAGGTAGGCGCTCACGGTGCTGTCGGCCGCCGCGACGGGGAGGCCGCGGTTGCTGGCGGCGATCTTCTCGGTGAGCTTGGTCATCGCGTCTTTACGGGTAGCGCCGTAGACGCGGACGCGCTTGCGGGTATTGCCGGGGGCCAGCACGTATCCGGCGGCTTCCCAGCGTCCGTCCTTGCGCTGGTAGACGGTCCCGTCGCCGTTCGCACGGGTACGGGAGCGGCGAGGCGGAGTAGGGCGTGGCGTGGTCATCAGGCGGCGTCCTGTTCGAGGCGGGTGCGGATGAAGTCGGTGAGGGCGTGGGTGGGGATGCGGCGGGCGCGGCCGAGGGTGATCGAGGCGAGCTGGCCGGTGCGGAGCAGGTCGTAGACGGCGGAGCGGCCGAGCTGGAGGCGGGCCATCACCTGGGGCACCGTGAGCAGATCCAGCACCGGGACCGCCTCTGTGCGGAGGGCGGTGGGCAGGGGCGAGGGCATCAGCAGCCCCCTTCGGCCGCGAACTGCCGTTCCAGTTCCCTGCGGTGCCTCACGGAGGCGGCGAGCAGACTTGCGCCGGGGCTGTAGCCCGCGCCGAGGTAGTCCCAATGTCCGACGATGAGCGTGGTCGTCGGGTCTGGCTCAGGGAGGCCGGCGTGGGCGCGGGCCTGTTCGGTGCGCCAGGCGCGGCGGGCGTTGCGCAGCGCGCCGAGCGTGACGGAGTAGCGGCGGGACTTGGTGGAGAAGTGGCCCCGGAAGCCGAGCATGTGGGCCCACTTCCAGAGCTTGAGTTCGGAGAACTCGGGCAGCTTGCCCAGTTCCCAGCAGGTGCGGATCATCTGCCGTACGTGGCGGGCGACGGCGAGCCGGGGCAGTGGGCGGGCCTGTCCGGTGCCGGCGCAGGCGGTGCAGGGGAGTGGGGTTCCGTGGGGCAGGAGGGTGGCGCCGCGTCCCTGGCAGGGGCGGCAGTACAGGGCGCGGTCGAGGGTGCCCGAGGCGTCGGCGGACTTGGTGGCGTACTTCGCCACGTAGGCGGCCACGGCCTGGTCGGTGAGTTCGCTGTCGGTGCCGAAGGCGGCGATCTCGGTGACGTCGAGTTGCGTGCCCCAGGAGAGTTCGCGTTCCCCGATCGCGTCCGAGGTGACCGTGATGCGGGCGCGTGGTGCGGCGGAGCGGATGGCGTCGGTGAGTACGGCGGCGGTGGCGTAGGACGGTGGGGGCTGGGTGTCGCCGTCCGGGCCGTCGAGGCGGATCACGGCGTGGAAGTGGACCAGGCCGCGCTTCTGATACTCGGCGACTTTGGCGAAGGACACTCGAAACACCGCGCGGGCGGCCTTCTGGGTCAGGCCGAGCCGGGTGGCGAGTTCGCGCCGTAGGTAGATCGCGAAGCGGGCCCACAAGGCTCCGGCGTGGGCGTTGAACAGGACCGCGCCCGCGTAGTCGTACGTCGCCGGATTGAGCGGCGTGCCGAGCAGCGTGTCTGTGGGTTCGTGCCGGGTTCCGCAGCGGCAGGGCCGGGCGTCGGGGCGGTTGTGAACGGGGCCGAAGGAGGGGGCGGTGAGGGTGGCGAAGACGCGGGGGTGGGTGCGGACGGTGTCGGGGATGGTCTTGCCGCCGGAGAGGCCGGCGCGGATGAGGTGGTAGGTGTCGGCGGCGTAGAGACGGGAGCAGGCCGGGCAGCGGGAGGAGCGGCGGTTGCCGCACGTAGTGAGCAGGCTGCCCGTGGGCTCCTCGGCGGAGCTGTAGGAGCGCAGCACCTCCCCGGTCATGGCATCGACGGTGGTGCTCTGGCCGGTGAGGCGGACGGGTTCGGTGCAGCCGCCGAGGTGTTCGATCTGCTGCTGTGCGCGGTCGAAGTCGGGGTGGTTGACGAGGTGGAGCAGGTCCCGTACGGCGGGGCTTGCCACGTGGCGCAGGTCCAGGGTGACCATTCGGGGCGTGTCCCTTCTGTCGGGCGGGGTGGCCCCGAGCAGCAACCAGCCAGGCGAAGAGGCGTCTTGGTGCTGCTCGGGGCATGACGAACCAGGCCCATGGACGGGCGTGGGGCTGAGCGAGGGGGATGCGGCCGGTGAGGGACGGGGCTCAGAGCTGAGCGAGAGCGGCGGTGGCCACCGGCAGGGCAACGCCCATGCGAGTCCCCAACTGGGCCGCTGTGATAGGCGCTTCGTGATCGGCGCGGTGAGTGTCCGCGATGCGCCGGGCCGCGTCCAGCAGGGCGACCGGCAGAGCCGGGCCGGAGGCGGAGTGGGCCGTCTTGGCGACGGTGGTGGGCAGAGCGGCGGCCGGAGCGGGCTCCAGCTCCTCGATCAGGGAGGCGACGAACTGCGGGGCGGGCATCGGGGGTGCCGATTCGGGTGATGGTGCGACGTCGGGCACCGGATCGGCGGCAGGGGTGGCGGCGGTGGCCTCCAGGTTCTGGGTGGGGCGGGTGTGGGTGTGGAACTGGGCGAGGAAGGCGGGGCCGACGTGGCCCCAGCCGAGGAGCAGGAGCGGGGCGACGGTGTCCAGGCAGGCCCGTCCGTAGCGTCCGGCCAGCAGGGGTTCGGCGGTGTTCAGCGCGAGGGTGAGCAGCCCGCACAGGTGCAGCAGTCGGTTACCGGCCCGCAGCTCCGCCTTGGGCACACCGCGCAGGGCCAGGAACCGCAGGGCGACCAGGAGCCCGACGACCGACAGGTCCACCATAGGGGCGATCAGCGGCGCGATCGGGTGGGGAACGCCGAGCCGCAGGGCGAGCGCCCAGACGTTGCCGAAGGAGAAGACGAAGGCCAGGGCCGCGATGACCGCCATGACCACGGTCACGGTGCGCCGGGTGAACCGCTCCTCCGTCATATCCTCGACCTTCTTTCTGGCATGGGTTGTTCGGTCTACTTGGCGAGCGGGACAGGGGCGCCGTCCGGTCCTTCGTCGTCGGGGAATGTCCGGCCGGTCGAGTCGAGGAGGGCGTCCAGGCACAGGTCCGGGTCGGCGGTCAGGTGCGAGGTATCTTCGGCGACGCGGGCCGCGTCGGCGTCTGAGACGTAGGGGGTGCGGATGCGCGTGTAGCCGGGGCGGCCCTGCATCGCCATCACGGCGACGCCGACGTAGGCGGGGTCCTGCAAGGTGACGGGGCTGGCGTCGGGCCAGTTGCGGATGTCGTCGCCCAGCGCGGCCACGGCGGCTTCCACGGTCTTCTGCGCGAAGGACAGCCCGATGGGGCACACGTCGCGGATGAAGGTGGGGATGGCATCACCGGTGGTCTTCTGGCTGATCAGGATCACCAGGATGCCGACGCTGCGGCCCTTCTTGACCAGGTCCTCCACCAGTCGGGCGTTTTCCGCCGTCAACGCGGCCAAACGTTTCGTCTCGGCGTCGCTGCCCTTGTACTCGCGGAAGTACGTGTGCGCCTCATCGATGATCAGGACCGTGAGCGGCCACTCAGGGGAGGGGCCGACGTGCCACATGTTCTTGACGCCCAGCACGTCGCGGATGGTCGCCGAGCGCCGCTTGCGCAGGTCCACCAGGCGCTTGAACGTGACACGCATGCGGGCGCGAGCCGAGGAGCTCCTTGACCACGATGAGCCGGCGCCTTGTTCTGGCAGCAGGATGGCGGTCGAATGCCTGCGATGGTGGCAGCTGATCGCGCGGGGCCCTGCTCCGGAGGGAGACGGTGGTGACATCTGAGGCTGCCGGGGTTCGAGCGGCTTGCCGGTGGGGGTGGTGAGGACGGGGGCGTTGTCGGTCCAACCCGTTCCGGCGTCCCCTCTCGCTCCCCTGACCGAGGAGCGGATTCGGTCCGCCCCCCCAAGGCGAAGACAGCGTTTGAGGCAACGTCGGCGTACGCAGTGGCCCCCACCGAGACGGTTCGGTGGGGCCTGCTGCCTTCGCCGCACGAGAGTGGTGGCGCTGGTCAGCGGTTCCCGCCGGTCGGCGACGGGGCCACCGGTGGCTGATCATGCTCCTGTCCGCCCCCTGGCGGCACTCACCGGTCACATGTGACCGGTGACCGGTCAGCGCGCTCCTCGGTCGCCCCGGCTCCCAGCCGCCTCAGCCCTCGCCCCTCAACAGGCGTGCGGTTCCCGCCTGTCCCGCTCCGGTGAGTACAGGTGGCTGTCCCTGAACTGTTCCGCTCCCAGCGTCCGGCCCACCATGATGACCGCCGTCCGCACCACGCCCGCCGCCTTCACCTGCTCGGCGATGTCCCCCAGCGTTCCCCGCAGGACCAGTTCGTCCGGGCGGCTGGCCATCGCCACCACCGCCGCCGGGCAGTCCGCGCCGTAGTGCGGCAGCAGTTCCGCCACGACCCGGTCGACGTACCTCGCCGCGAGGTGCAGTACCAGCAGCGCTCCGCTCTTCCCGAGCGTGGCCAGGTCCTCGCCCTCCGGCATCGGGGTGGCCTGCTGGGCGACGCGGGTCAGGATGACGGTCTGGCCCACCGTCGGTACGGTCAGTTCGCGCTTCAGGGCGGCTGCCGCCGCCGCGAACGCCGGTACTCCCGGGACCACTTCGTACGGCACCCCCGCCGCGTCCAGTCGCCGCATCTGCTCCGCGACCGCGCTGAACACCGACGGGTCACCGGAGTGCAGCCGGGCCACGTCCTGGCCCTCCTCGTGCGCGCGGACCAGTTCCGCCGTGATGCCGTCCAGGTCCATCCGGGCCGTGTCGATGAGCCGCGCGTCCGGCGGGCAATCGGCCAGCAGTTCGCGCGGCACCAGGCTTCCCGCGTACAGGCACACACCGCACTCCGCGAGCCTGCGCGCGCCCCGCACCGTGATCAGGTCGGCGGCGCCGGGGCCGGCGCCGATGAAGTACACCGTCATCGTTCTTCTCCTGAGGATTCCCCCGAGGGGACGTGCGAAAGGTCTTTCGTGACGGCCCACTGGGTGACCGGCATGGCCTGTCGCCAGCCGGTGAATCCGCCCACCGGGACGGCGTGCGCGACCGCGAGGCGTACGAGGTCGCCGCCGAACCGGCGATACCACTCGGCCAGCAGCGCCTCGGACTCCAGCGTCACCGTGTTCGCGACCAGCCGGCCGCCCACCGGCAGCGCCGCCCAGCACGCTTCCAGCAGCCCCGGCGCGGTCAGCCCGCCGCCGATGAACACCGCGTCCGGCACCGGCAGCCCCGCCAGCACACCGGGGGCCGCGCCCGTGACGACCCGCAGGCCGGGGACGCCGAGAGTCCGCGCGTTGCGGCCGATACGTTCCGCCCGTACGGGATCGCGCTCCACCGACACCGCACGACACGCATGGTGCGTACGCATCCATTCCACCGCGATCGATCCCGACCCGCCCCCGACATCCCACAGCGTCTCCCCGGGCGCGGGCGCGAGCACGGCCAGCGTGGCGGCCCGTACATGACGCTTGGTGAGCTGACCGTCATGCTCGTACGCGGTGTCCGGCAGGCCGGGTACGGCTCCGAGCCGCGGCGCGTCCGGGGCGCGGCGGCACTCGACCGCCACGACGTTCAGCGGATCGCCCGCCGGCTCCGCCCAGTCCCGCGCGGTGCCGTCGACGTGCCGTTCCCGCTGTGCCCCCAGCTGTTCGAGTACGTGCATACGGCTCGGCCCGTACCCCCGCTCACGCAGCAGCGCCGCGACCTCGGCGGGGGTGGCGGCCCCGGCGCTGAGGACCAGGATCCGGCGGCCGTCGTGGAGGGCGGCGGCCAACCGCTCGGCGGGACGGCCGACGAGCGTGACGACCTCGGTCTCCTCCACGGGCCAGCCGAGCCGCGCGCAGGCGTACGACACCGACGACGGATGCGGCAGCACCCGCAACGCCCCGGCGCCCACGACCTCGGACAGGGCCCGCCCGATCCCGTAGAACATCGGGTCCCCGCTGGCCAGCACGGAGACCCGCCGGCCGGCGTGCGCGGCGAGCAGCCCGGGAACGGCGGGCCGCAACGGCGACGGCCAGGCCACCCGCTCGCCGCCGCACTCGTCCACGGGGAGAAGCTCCAGCTGCCGGGGCCCACCGATCAGCACATCGGCTTCGCGCAGCGCCCGCCGCGCATCCTCCGCCAGGCCGGGCCACCCGTCGGCGCCGATCCCGACAACGGTCACGGGGAGCGCGGGGGGTGCAGGGCTCACTGCCACATACCTCTGGACTGGGGGAATGACCGGGGAAGGCCGACCCCGAACTCTACTGGCCGGGGGCACGGAGCCTCGACGGGCATCGAGCGGCGGACAGCACGCGCGGAAAGGTCGCGGGCGGGAGACGCGGTGGGGCCCGGCGTGAATACGCCGGGCCCCACGAGCACACGCAGGGGGGTTACGGGGCCGTCCGGACGGTGGCCGGCACCGCCTGACGCGGCTGGAGCACCCGCTCGGCCAGCGCCCCGAAGATCAGCCCGAAGGCCGTCCAGAGCAGGGCCTGTACGCCGATCGACGCCAGCCGGAATTCCCAGAGCAGAGCGGCCGGGAAGGCCTCCGGGATGGCATCGGTGTTGGCGGGCAGGACAAGGCAGGCCACGGCGACGACGACGGCGTATCCGGCACCGGCGACGACCGTCGCGTTCCAGTTGCCGAGGCGCGGGGCGAGCCTTCTCCCCGCGATGACGGCGATGGCCGCCAGCAACACGCTCAGCAGGATCATGAGGAAGTACATCGTGGTGCGCTTGCCGATGGTGTCCGGGTTTCCCACCGCCGGTGGCATCGCCGGGTACTTGAGGAACGGCACCAGGTAGACGGTGAGGAAGGCGGCCCCGGCGATCAGGGCCGAAGTCGCCCGCGGACCCAGTCCGCCGATCCTCCCCAGGCTGACGGAGAAGACCAGCGAGGCGATTCCGCCCAGAGCCACCCCGTACACGAGGAGGCCGGTGGCCAGCCCGAACGTCGACTGGACCGGCCGGCTGACGAGTTCCTCCTCCTCGTCCGAGGCCTCGGAGGCATCCGGGGAATGGGCCGCGCCGTGCTGATGAGCGGGCGCGGACTGCGTCTCCTCCAACGCGATGGAGTCCCGTACGGAAGGCTCTCCCGCCACATAAGCCAGCGCGAACGCGAAGAGTCCGGCCAGCACGCCCGCGATCATGCCGCGGACGAGGAGAGTTCTGACGGTGGAGGCATGCATTGCGTGATCTCCGTCAGCGGTCAGTGGCAGGGAAAGCCGAGCAGGTGACGGCCGTCGTGCACCCACTCGTGCACACCCGCACCGGAGAACACCGACGTCGCGCCCTGCTCAGCGCCGACGAAGTACAGCAGCACCAGCATCAGGGTGCCGACGAACACGGCCCACGGCAGGACCGCGCGCAGCGGAATAGGGGTCACCGCGGCGCTGGTGGGAGAAATGGCCGGGGGTGCTATGGCCTGAGCCATGACAGAACCTCCTTGGGGAACTCGCGTCCCAGTCAGTGGAGCTCGCACGACGGCCATCGGGTCTGACTCACCGGGCCCCTCTGCGTGGTACGCAGCCGGCACCCGGCATACAGTGGCGCGACCGTGCCGGGCTCTCACCGGACTTCCGTCTCGCCGTCGTGATATCGACGCGAAGGTACCGCGAACAGACAAGCGAGCCAAGAGGCCCCCCTTCCCGACCGGTCGGGCGCACGGCGGGATACGGGCGATCGCCAGGCATCAAACAGGGGAGGGCCACGGGCCGTCGCGACCACCGAGGAGGCCGTATGACCACGCGTGTGACGCTCATCTCACCGGCCATCAGCACAGCACTGCGTGAAGCCCGCTTCGGCGGCCGTGTCCCCGGTGACAGCGGTGTCCCCGACGACACCGGCGACAACGGCGACAACGGCGACACCGACGAACTGGACCCCGCCGGGCTGCGGCAGGCCGAGGCCGTACGGGAGACCTTCCCCCGCGCCGCCGCCCTGTACGTCTCCCCCTCGCGGCGCTGCCGCCGCACCGCCGAGGTGCTCGGCCTGGACGCGTCACCGCTCGCCGATCTCGCACCGTGCGCGATGGGCCGCTGGCAGGGCAGAACCCTCGACGAAGTAGCGGCCGCCGAGCCGCAGTCGGTCTCCGCCTGGCTGTCGGATCCCGCGTCAGCCCCGCACGGCGGGGAATCCATCCGAGCGCTGCACGCCCGCGTCGGCCACTGGCTCGACGCGCTCACCACACGTCCGAGCACGGCCGGCCAGGCGCCGGACAACCCCGGGGGACGCGTCATCGCCGTGGCCGAGCCGGACGTCATCCGTGCCGCCACGGTCCACGCCCTCGGCGCCGGCCCGGAGGCGTTCTGGCGCGTCGACGTGCGACCTCTGTCCGCCACCGAACTCAGTGGCAGGAACGGCCGTTGGAATCTGCTCAGCGGCCGCCCTCTGCACACCGGCCCGCACTGAGAACGCCCTCACACACGCGGGGCGCACACCAGCGTCCTCCAGCACCCTCAAGCCGGCGGGCACTCACGCTCGCGAGTGCCCCCAGCCGCTCAGTGGCGCGCCCTCGCCCGGTCCAGGGCCGCGACACCCACCGCCGCCAGGGCGATCTGGATTATCCATTCGATCCAGTCGGGGCCGTCGGTGTTCGCCACACCCACGGCGGCCGCGATCGCCGTCCCGATCAGCGCCGCGACGATACCGACGACGATGGTCAGCAGCACGCCGATGCGCTGGCGCCCGGGCACCACCAGTCGCCCCAGCACGCCGATGATGATGCCGATCACGATGGCCGTGACAATGCCGGAGATCTCCATGTCCGCTCCTTCTCACCACACCCGCTACCGATAGTGGTGCACGTCAAACGTCTGCCCACCGAACGCCCGTTCAGTCCAAGGATGCGACAGTTCGCCAGTCCGGTTTGACGGAGCCGCCCGAGCCGCCCGAGCCGCCCGAGCAAGCCGAACAGACCGAGCAACTCAGCACACCGGGCGAGTTGGGCGAGTTGAGCGAGCCGGGTGAACGGTGATCTGCGGCGGGATCGCCGGCGCGGCCGGTTGTCGGACCGTCGCCCTACAGTGCCCACCATGAATACCGAAGCACCGCCGGTGAGGATCGAGCCGTGGTCGGAGGACGATCTCGATCTCCTCCGCGCCTCGAACGCACCGGAGCTGATGACCCATCTGGGCGGGCCCGAGACCGAAGAGCAGCTGCTCACCCGGCACAGACGGTACGTCGGTCTGAGCGCCGACCGGACGGGCAAGGGGCGGATTTTCCGCATCGTGCTGCTACCGGACGGCGAACCGGTCGGCACGATCGGTTTCTGGGAGCAGACCTGGCAGGGCGAGCAGCTGTACGAGACGGGATGGGGGGTCCTCACCGAATTCCAGGGGCGGGGCATCGCCGCCGCCGCGGCCGCGGCCGTCGTGGAGCAGGCGCGCACCGAGCGGATGCACCGCTATCTGCACGCCTTCCCGTCGGTGGACAATCCCGCGTCGAACGCACTGTGCCGGAAAGCGGGCTTCTCGCTTCAGGGCCCCCGCCTGTTCGAGTACCCACCCGGGCACTTGATGCAGTGCAACAACTGGCGTCTGGACCTGACGGCCTCCAGCCCCACCCCCGCGCTGAGCCGCCCCGCCGCAGGACCCGCCTGACGCGCGAGTCCCCCGTGTGGACGGCGGCCACGGAAAGCCCTGGCTCACTCCCTCCCCCGGTGACATGCTGACGAGGTGAACGGACCGGAGATCCAGATCAGTTTCGCCCCTGAGCTGCGCCTCTTCGTCGCGGCGGCGCGACGTGAGGGACGTACCGCCCTGCTCACCGACGGCTCGTCCACCCTCGGCCATGCCGTCGAGTCGCTGGGTGTCCCCCTCACCGAGGTCGGTCCGCTGCTCGTCGACGGCCGCGAGGTGTCCGTCGCGCACCTCCCCGCCGCGGGCGAGTCCGTCGACGTACGGGCCGTGCCCCGACCGCAGCACGTGCCGGGCGCGCCCCTGCGCTTCCTCCTGGATGTCCATCTCGGCACGCTGGCCCGCCGGCTGCGGCTGCTGGGCGTCGACGCGGCGTACGAGAACGAGGACCTCGGCGACCCGGCCCTGGCCACTCTCTCCGCCACGGAACGCCGGGTGATGCTGTCCCGCGACCGGGGGCTGCTGCGGCGGCGCGAGATCTGGGCCGGGGCGTACATCTACAGCGCCCGCCCCGACGACCAGCTCCGCGACGTACTGGAGCGGTTCGCGCCCACCCTCGCCCCGTGGACCCGCTGCACCGCCTGCAACGGTGAGCTGGGGGCGGCCGACAAGGAGTCCGTCCAGGGGCGGTTGGAGCACGGCACGCAGCGCGCGTACGACGTCTTCGCGCAGTGCACGGCGTGCGGGCAGGTGTACTGGAGGGGCGCGCACCACGCCCGCCTGGCCGCCATCGTCGAGGACGCCGTACGCGAATTCGGCGGCGCGGCGGCCTGACGACGCGGACGGGCGCACGCGCCCGACGATCGGGGCAACGCGGAGCCGACGCAGAGCCGACGCAGCCGACGCAGAGCCGATGCGGGGCCACGCCGGGCGATGCGGGTGATCCCGTCAGAAGGCGTACAGGTCCCCGGTGGCCGGCACCAGCACCCGGTGCTGGTGGTTCTCAAGGTTGCGGTCGCTCGCGCCGCCGTTCCACGCCGTGTCGATCCGTACGACCACCTCGTCCGGAGTGCCGACCGTCCTCAGGCCCAAGGCGATCTCCCGGCTCCGCCCGACCGCCCGGAGCTGCCCCGTACGGCAGAGTACGATCCGCTCCCCGCCCCACAGGCAGTTCGACGGCAGCGCCTGGTCGGCCACCAGGCGCACCGAGAATTCGATCCGTACGGTCGCGTCCGGCAGCGGCGACGGGCCGTGGTTCTCGGACCCCAGCCGCATCGTCAGTTCACCGCTCCACAGGGACGCGTGCCCGTGGTGCGCCAGATCGGCCTCCGGAGCGATGGAAGCCGGAGCGGGCGCGGCACCCGGAGCGCCGCCAGGACCCGGGTCGCCACCCCGTCCGCCCGCGCTCCCGGCTTCCGCACCGGCTCCCGGACCCGCGGCCATCACCACCGCCGTAGCGGCGGACACCGCCACCAACAGCGCTCTGCGCATGACACTCATGGCGGGAAGGTACCGATGATCACATCGCGATCCCGCCCACCCCTCACCCCGACGCGCCCCGGGTCACCCGCCTGGCACGTTCGCCCCCCGCGCCGACCGGTCCGTGAGTCCCCAGGTCCGCGCCCCGGACGACGCACGCGGCCGCGCCCTCCCCCTGCCTATCCTGGGCCCACATCGATCACACGCGCGAGGAGTTACGTCATGACCGCCGCGGGGACCCCCATCGCCGTCATCACCGGAGCCAGCAGTGGCATCGGCGCCGCCACCGCACGGCAGCTCGCCGCCGCCGGCTACCACGTCGTCGTCACCGCCCGGCGCAAGGACCGTATCGAGGCGCTCGCGGCGGAGATCACCGCCGCCGGCCATCTCGCGACCGCGTACACCCTGGACGTCACCGACCGCCCGGCGGTCGACGCCTTCGCCGCCGAGCTCGCCGGTTTCCCCTCCGTGGACGTCCTGGTCAACAACGCCGGTGGCGCCCTCGGCGCGGATCCGGTGGCCACGGGCGACCCCGGTCAGTGGCGGCAGATGTTCGAGACGAACGTCATCGGCACCCTCAATCTCACCCAGGCCCTGCTCCCCGCGCTGACCGCGAGCGGCGACGGCACGGTCGTCGTCCTCTCGTCGACCGCCGGCCACGGCACGTACGAGGGCGGAGCGGGCTACGTCGCCGCCAAGCACGGCGCGCACGTCCTCGCCGAAACGCTCCGCCTGGAGATCGTCGGCACCCCGGTCCGGGTGATCGAGGTCGCCCCCGGCATGGTCAAGACGGAGGAATTCGCCACCACCCGCTTCGGCGGCGACACCGAGAAGGCGGCGAAGGTCTACGCGGGCGTCGCCCACCCGCTCACCGCGGACGACGTGGCCGACACCATCACCTGGGCCGTCACACGCCCCAGCCACGTCAACATCGACCTGCTGGTCGTCCGCCCGCGCGCCCAGGCGTCCAACTCCAAGGTGCACAGGGAGCTGTGACCGCGACCCGGCGCGGGGAGCTGTGACCGCGACCCGGCGCGGGGCCGGTCGGGGACAGCGAACGCGGCGGTCGCCGGGCAGCCGGGCGCGGCGGTCGCCGGGCAGCCGCGAAAACCGGTCCCGGATCGTCCTCGCTGCATGAGCCCGAGAGGCCGGTGGCCGCGCGTGGCCCCGGGTGAGAGCCCGGGGCCACAGCCCGCCTCCCTCGTGCCCTCGTGCCTAACCCTTGACGCAGACGACCTGCTTCAGCTTCGCCACCACCTCGACCAGGTCCCGCTGCTGCGCGATGACCGTCTCGATCGGCTTGTACGCCGCCGGGATCTCGTCCACGACACCGGAGTCCTTGCGGCACTCCACACCCCGCGTCTGCTCCTCCAGGTCCTGTGCCGTGAAACGGCGCTTCGCCGCGTTGCGGCTCATCCGCCGGCCCGCGCCGTGGGACGCCGAGTTGAAGGCGGCGGCGTTTCCGAGGCCCTTCACGATGTACGACCCCGTGCCCATCGAGCCCGGGATGATGCCGAAGTCGCCGCTGCCGGCACGGATAGCGCCCTTACGGGTGACCAGGAGGTCCAATCCGTCGTACCGCTCCTCCGCCACATAGTTGTGGTGGCAGGAGATAACCGGATCGAAGGCCACCTTGGCCTTTTTGAACTCCTTCCGGACCACGTCCTGGAGGAGCCCCATCATGATCGCGCGGTTGTACTTGGCGTACTCCTGGGCCCAGAAGAGGTCGTTGCGGTACGCCGCCATCTGCGGGGTGTCAGCGATGAACACGGCCAGGTCCCGGTCCACCAGGCCTTGGTTGTGAGGCAGCTTCTGCGCCGTGCCGATGTGGTGGTCGGCCAGCTCCTTGCCGATGTTCCGCGACCCGGAGTGAAGCATCAGCCAGACCGACCCTTCGTCATCGATGCAGACTTCGCAGAAATGGTTGCCACTTCCGAGCGTTCCCATCTGCTTCACGGCGCGTTCCTGACGGAACTTGACCGCGTCGGCGACTCCGTCGAACCGCCCCCAGAAGTCCTCCCACCCGGCCGTCGGGAATCCGTGCAGCCGGCCCGGGTCCACCGGGTCGTCGTGCATCCCACGGCCCACCGGGATCGCCTGCTCGATCTTCGAGCGCAGCCGGGAGAGGTCGCCCGGCAGGTCGTTCGCCGTCAGGGACGTCTTCACCGCCGACATTCCGCAGCCGATGTCCACGCCCACCGCCGCCGGGCAGACCGCCCCGTGCATCGCGATCACCGAACCGACCGTGGCACCCTTGCCGTAGTGCACGTCCGGCATCACGGCCAGTCCCTTGATCCAGGGCAGGGTGGCGACGTTCCGCAACTGCTGCATGGCGACGTCCTCGACCGTCGCGGGGTCGGCCCACATACGGATGGGAACCTTCGCGCCCGGCACCTCTACATACGACATAGTTCCTCAATCCCCCACAAAGTCTGATAGCGCAAATACCGGAACCAGGGCTGTCATAGAAGACAGCCGACCAGCGTCGACGGCAGTGCGTGCGATAGACATTGTGTTCATCGGCCGCCATCCGGCGGCAAACAGTTTTCGCGCGGCATCCCACGCGGAAGCCCGTACAGAACGGAGCCCGGGACCGTGCAGCGAAAGGCGCGCAAGGCGTACGTACCCGGTCTGGCAGCGCTCCTCGCGCTGGTGGCCGCGGGGTGCTCGGCCGGCGGTGACGGTGTCGGCTCCGCCATGGACACCAAGCCGGGCAGCCCCAGCACCCCCGCCGCCGCGCAGCCGGGCAAGTACCGCACGCTCCGCGAGCCCTGCGGTTCGGTGCCGCGCGCCACGCTCAAGGACCTGCTGCCGGGGGTCTCCTCGCTCCCCGAGGCGCAGCAGGAAGAGGTGTACGCGGGCAGGCCGTCCGTCACTTATGACACGGACCGCCGCGTCGGCTGCGGCTGGAAGGCCGATTCCCCCGACGCCTCCCACCAGCTGGAGGTCGACCTCGAACGCGTGGTGTCGTACGACCCCGCCGTGAGCGACGACGACCGTGCGCGGGAGGTCTACGCGACGAAGCAGAGCGCGGCCTCTCTCCCGTCGCCCGGGGTGCCCGGCAGCAGCACGCCCCCCGCCTCCGGCCCGACCGGAACAACCGGTGCGAGCGGCACGGGCGGCACGGGCGGAGCAGCCACCCAGACCGGTTCCTCAGCCGGTTCCTCAGCCGATCCCTCGACCGGGTCGGGCGACGCTTCCCAGGAATCCGCCCAGGGGCCCTCCGGCACTCCCGCCGCCGATGGACTTGAGCCCCGCCTCCTGGACGGCCTCGGCGAGGCCGCCTTCCTGAACGATGTCCTCGCCCGCTCCGGTTCGGCCGCTCAGCACCGCACGGTGAGCGTGGTGTTCCGCACATCGAACGTGATCGTCACCGTCCGGTACACCGAGCAGCCCGCGCACTCCGACGAGGTCCCCGACAGCAAGGAACTGCAGGAAAAGGCACGGGGACTGGCCCGGAAGCTCGCCGAGCAGCTCAACGCGTAGCCGCTCGCGCCGTCGCCCCGGACGGCCCGCCGGCGGCGGCCGGGCTCCGGTTCGACGGCCCACGGATCCCGTGCGGCGGCTACCGTGGCCGATCGGACCGTACGACCGCTGAGTGAAGGAAGCCCGGAAGAACCATGCGCCGATCAGCCTCGCGACTCACCCGCATACTCGCCTCCGCCGCCGTTCCGGTGATGCTCGTCGCCGCCGGCTGTTCGGCCGGTTCCGACGGCGAGAGCGACGCGGAGGCCACCCCGACCGCCAAGCCGTCCGCGACCGTCGCGCCCGCCAAGTACAGCGCGCTGCCCGACGCCTGCGAGACGCTCGGCTCCAAGACGATCGGCTCGCTCGTCCCGAAGACGAAGGCGAAGAAGGGCACGCGCGCCGACTCCAGCGACGCCAACGCCCGCACCAGCTGCTCCTGGAACGGCCTGGAGGACAAGGGTGTCAAGGGCTCGCAGTACCGCTGGCTCGATGTCTCCCTCGTACGGTACGACTCCGACGCGAACGTCGGCAGCGGCGCCGAGCGCGCGGCGAAGAATTACACGGAAGCCGTCGCGGCCGTCCAGGGCACGGCGGACGCGAAGAACCTGAAGGCGGCCGCCTCGAACGGCCTCGGCGACCGGTCGACGACCATCACCTACACCCTCAGGAAGACCGACGCGGACTTCGCGTACGTCAAAATCGTGGCCCGTACGGAGAACGTCGTCCTCACCCTCAGCTACAACGGCACCGGATACGCCGGCGCCAAGGCCCCGACCAGTGCCGCTCTGACGGAGAAAGCGGTGACGGCGGCCAGGGAAGTGCTGGCCGCGGTCACCGGCGTCCCCGCCGCGAAGCCCGCCGCCGAGACGCCCGCCGAGACGCCCGCCTCGGGAACCAAGCCCGCCGCCGAGACGCCCGCCACGGGAACCAAGCCCGCCTCCGGGAAGCCCTCCGCAGACGGGACCCCCACCGCCGGATAGCCGCACCACCGCCTCCCTGCCACCTCCCCGCCGCTCCCCCCGCCACGCCATCCGCACACATGTGCCAGGCTGTGCCCGCCAGATGTCGCGTACGGGGTCGGATACGGGGAGGGGATCACGGGTGGCAGCGATGGAGTTGACGCGCACGCACCGGATGCTGATCGGGGTCGTGGTCGCCGGGGCGGTGGTCATCGCCGCGATCGGTTTCACGGGGTCGTACGCCGCCGTTCGCGAACTCGCCGAGAAGAAGGGCTTCGGGGAGTTCTCCCTGGTCTTCCCGATCGGCATCGACGCGGGCATCTGCGTCCTGCTCGCGCTCGACCTCCTCCTGACCTGGATCCGCATCCCCTTCCCGCTGCTGCGCCAGTCGGCATGGATCCTGACGGCCGCGACCATCGCCTTCAACGGCGCGGCGGCCTGGCCGGACCCGCTGGGCGTCGGCATGCACGCGGTGATCCCGCTGCTCTTCATCGTCTCCATCGAGGCGGCGCGCCACGCGGTCGGCCGGATCGCGGACATCACCGCCGACAAGCACATGGAGGGCGTACGGGTCACCCGCTGGCTGCTGTCGCCCGTCCCGACGTTCATGCTGTGGCGCAGGATGAAGCTGTGGGAACTGCGGTCGTACGAGCAGGTCATCAAGCTCGAACAGGACCGGCTCATCTACCAGGCCCGCCTCCAGTCGCGGTTCGGCCGCAACTGGCGCCGCAAGGCGCCCGTCGAGGCGCTCATGCCGCTCCGGCTCGCCAAGTACGGCGTACCGCTGGCGGACACGGCCGCCGCGGGTCTGGCCGCCGCCGGTGTCGAGCCGGCGCTGCTGCCGCCCGCGCCCACCCCCGTACCCCCGGCCGCGCCGTCCGCCTCGCCCGCCGTCGCCGAACTCCCGCAGGGACAGGGCGGGACGGCGGAGCGGGCACACCCTCAGATACCGGCCCAGCGCCGCCCCGAGCAGACGCGGGCCGCCGACGGACCGGGGCGCGTACCGGGACCGCCGGAGACACCGGGACAGGCTCCGGACGGGACCCCGCAGCCGGTACGGGACGACGTACAGCACGGCCCCGCGCAGGAAATCCCCCGCCGCCAGGTCAGCCCGTGGTTCGCGGCGCCGAAGGTGCCGGAGGGCGCGTACGAGGGCGGTTACAACCCGACGTACGCCGAGAGCCTGGAGCCCGCTCCGGTACGGATCCCCTCGGGCCCCGGCCGCTCCCGCCCGCTCGGTGGAGTGCCCGGCCAGCGCACCCAGGAGCAGGTCCAGCAGCAGGACGACCCGGCCGGGGCGCCCGTCCCCGCGCAGGAACAGCCCGAGGACCTTCCGGCGCCGAGCCTGCCCGACGACCTCACCCGGGAGGAGGCGTACTACGGCGCCTTCCGGAAGTACATCAGCGAGTACAGCGGCTTCCCCAACGCCCGCCAGTTCGGCCTGTACCTGCTCGACCTGTACGGCGTCACGGGCCGCAACGGCGGCCCGCTGAGCGACAGCGCGCTCCGGCCCTACGTGCGCGACTTCCCGCTCCGTTACCAGGCGGAGCTGGACGAGCACATCGCCTGAGGGCCCTCCCGCAACGCCTGGCGGATCTTCCGCCTCGGACGCCGAAGGGCTCCCTCCGCGCCGACCTGGGTCGACGGGACGGGAACCCCTCACAGCAATACGAAACAGCGATACGAACCGCCCGGTCGCGCCACCGCTCAGGCCACCGGTCCGGCCGGTCAGGCGCCGAGCAGCTTGCGCACCCGGTCCGCGCCCACCGCCAGCAGCAGCGTGGGAAGCCGCGGCCCGGTGTCCCGGCCGACCAGCAGCTGGTAGAGCACCGCGAAGAACGACCGCTGCGCGACCTTCAGCTCCGGCGTCGGCTTGGCGTCGGGCGCCAGACCGGCCAGCGTCTTCGGCACGCCGTAGACGAGCGTGGTCAGCCCGTCCAGCGACCAGTGGCTGTCCAGACCTTCCAGCAGCAGCCGCAGGGACTCGCGACCCTGCTCGTCCAGCGAGTCCAGCAGCTCCTGGTCCGGCTCCGCGCGCACGATCGTCCGCGCTTCCGCCGGGACCTGGCTGGTGATCCAGTTCTCGGCGCGGTCGAGCCGGGGACGGACCTCGTCCAGGGAGGTGAGCGGGCGGGCCGGGTCCAGTTCGCTCAGGATCCGCAGCGTCTGCTCCTCGGCGCCGGCCGTGATGTCCACGACCGAGGCCAGGGTGCGGTACGGCAGCGGGCGCGCGGTACGCGGCAGCTCACCGGCCGCCGTGCCGACGGCCCGGGCGTACGCGGCCGCGTCGGCGGACAGCACGGAACCGTCGGCGATCTTGCGCTCCAGCGCGTCCCACTCGTCGTACAGCCGCTGGATCTCCTGGTCGAAGGCGATCTTGAACGACTGGTTCGGCTTCCGCCGCGCGTACAGCCAGCGCAGCAGCGGCGCCTCCATGATCTTCAACGCGTCGGCGGGGGTCGGCACGCCGCCCTTGCTCGACGACATCTTCGCCATCCCGGAGATGCCCACGAAGGCGTACATGGGGCCGATCGGCTGCACACCGTCGAAGATCTCGCGCACGATCTGGCCGCCCACGACGAACGACGAACCGGGCGAGGAGTGGTCGACGCCGGAGGGCTCGAAGATCACGCCCTCGTACGCCCAGCGCATCGGCCAGTCGACCTTCCAGACCAGCTTGCCGCGGTTGAACTCGCTCAGCAGCACGGTCTCGGTGAAGCCGCACGCCGCGCAGGTGTAGGCGAGCTCCGTCGTCCCGTCGTCGTACGAGGTGACGGTCGTCAGGTCCTTGCCGCAGCCGCCGCAGTACGGCTTGTACGGGAAGTACCCGGCGGAACCGCCGCCGCCGTCGTCCTCGGCGGCGGCGCCGGAGCCCTCGGCGGCCTCCAGCTCGGCCTCCTCGGCCTTCTTCTGCTGCGGCTTGGCGCCGGTCTTCGGCTTCCCGGTGCTTCCGGTGCCGTCGCCCTTGTCCTTCGTCCGGTACCGGTCGAGGATCGCGTCGATGTCCGCGCGGTGCTTCATCGCGTGCAGGATCTGCTCGCGGTAGACCCCGGCCGTGTACTGCGCGGTCTGGCTGATCCCGTCGTACTCGACGCCCAGCTCGGCCAGCGACGCGGTCATCGCGGCCTTGAAGTGCTCGGCCCAGTTCGGATACGCGGACCCGGCGGGCGCGGGCACCGAGGTGAGCGGCTTGCCGATGTGCTCGGCCCAGGACCCGTCCACACCGGGGACGCCCGCCGGCACCTTGCGGTACCGGTCGTAGTCGTCCCAGGAGATCAGGTGCCTGACCTCGTACCCCCGCCGGCGGACCTCGTCGGCGACCAGGTGCGGGGTCATGACCTCGCGGAG
The DNA here is from genome assembly GCF_044454085.1 of Streptomyces sp. NPDC051569. NCBI lineage: Bacteria > Bacillati > Actinomycetota > Actinomycetes > Kitasatosporales > Streptomycetaceae > Streptomyces > Streptomyces sp. NPDC051569. Next base: position 19,967 of record NZ_JBITDJ010000033.1, on the reverse strand, counting down.
GTTGCCCAGGTGGATCGGCCCGGAAGGGGACAGTCCGGATGCCACCACGACCGGTTTGCCAGGCGCACGTCGCTCCGACTCGGCGATGACATCGTCCGCGAAACGAGAGACCCAGTCGGTCTCGGTGCTCTGAGCCACGATCGGCACATCCTTCTTCCTCGTACGCCGGAAAAAACTGGCGACCGCCATTCTCCCAGGTCCCTCCGACGATGCGAAAACGGTTTGGGGACCCGTCGGATCCCCGTGGGATACTGGGCCCGATCCCCCGCACCCGACAGGAACGGCACCCAGCCCATGGCCCCGGTCACTTCCCTCGCCTCGACCGTCGATCAGCGCATCGCGGACGCCCTCTCGGCAACCCTGCCGGAGGCCGGTTCCGTCGACCCGCTGCTGCGACGCAGCGACCGGGCCGACTTCCAGGCCAACGGCATCCTGGCGCTCGCGAAGAAGCTCAAGGGCAACCCGCGCGAGCTGGCCGCGCAGGTCGTCTCCGCCATCCCCACCCAGGACGTGATCAAGGACGTTGAGGTCTCCGGCCCCGGCTTCCTCAACATCACGGTCACGGACCGGGCGATCATCGAGACCCTCACGGCCCGGGTGGCCGACGACCGGCTCGGCGTCCCGTACGCGGAGCGGCCCGGTACGACGGTCATCGACTACGCCCAGCCGAACGTGGCCAAGGAGATGCACGTCGGGCACCTGCGGTCCGCCGTGATCGGCGCCGCGATGGTCGAGATCCTGGAGTTCACGGGCGAGAAGGTCATCAGGCGCCACCACATCGGCGACTGGGGCACCCAGTTCGGCATGCTCATCCAGTACCTGATCGAGCACCCGCACGAGCTGGACCACGAGAGCGGCACCGGGGACGACACGCACGTCGAGGGCAGCACGGCCCTCGACGGCGAGACCGCCATGTCGAACCTGAACCGGCTCTACAAGGCCTCGCGCGGGCTCTTCGACTCCGACGAGGAGTTCAAGACCCGGGCCCGCCAGCGGGTCGTCTCCCTCCAGGCGGGCGACGAGGAGACCCTCACCCTCTGGCAGCGCTTCGTCGACGAGTCGAAGATCTACTTCTACTCGGTCTTCAACCAGCTGGACATGGAGATCCACGACCCCGACGTCGTGGGCGAGTCCGGCTACAACGACATGCTTGAGGAGACCTGCCGGATCCTGGAGGAGACGGGCGTCGCCGTCCGCTCCGAGGGCGCCCTCTGTGTCTTCTTCGACGACGTCAAGGGCCCCGACGGCAATCCGGTCCCGCTGATCGTCAAGAAGAGCAACGGCGGCTACGGCTACGCGGCCACCGACCTCTCCGCGATCCGCGACCGGGTCCAGAACCTGGACGCGACGAGCATCGTGTACGTCGTGGACGCCCGGCAGTCGCTGCACTTCAAGATGGTCTTCGAGACCGCCCGCCGGGCCGGCTGGCTCAACGACGAGGTCCGCGCCGTCCAGCTCGCCTTCGGCACGGTCCTCGGCAAGGACGGCAAGCCGTTCAAGACCCGTGAGGGCGAGACCGTACGGCTGGTGGACCTGCTCGACGAAGCGGTCGAGCGGGCGACGGCGGTCGTACGGGAGAAGGCGCGGGACCTCAGCGACGCGGAGATCGCCGAGCGCGGCAAGCAGGTGGGCATCGGCGCGGTGAAGTACGCGGACCTGTCCACGTCCGCCGCCCGGGACTACAAGTTCGACCTGGACCAGATGGTCTCGCTGAACGGCGACACGTCCGTCTACATCCAGTACGCGTACGCGCGCACCCGGTCCATCTTCCGCAGGAAGGGCGACGCGAATCCGGTCCCCCACCCGGAGCTGGAACTGGCTCCGGCCGAGCGGGCGCTGGGTCTGCACGCGGACCAGTTCGGCGAGGTCCTGGCCGAGGTGGCGACGGCGTACGAGCCGCACAAGCTGGCCGCGTACCTCTTCCAGCTGTCGTCGCTGTTCACGACGTTCTACGACCAGTGCAAGGTGCTGGACGAGAACAACCCGGCCGAGGTGGTCGAGAACCGCCTCTTCCTCTGCGAGATCACGGCCCGCACGCTCCAGCAGGGCCTGGCCCTGCTCGGCATCCGGTCGCCCGAGCGCCTCTGACCGAAGTCCCGGGTGGTGGGGGGCACGTCTCCCCACCACCGCCGGGCGGGGAGACGTGCCCCCCACCCGTCAGGTCTTCGTCCGCTCAGCGGCGGAGCCTCAGCTCAGCGGCGGAGCTTCACCGCCGCCTCCGTCGCCCAGTACGTGAGGATCATGCTCGCGCCCGCGCGCTTGATGCCGGTCAGGGTCTCCAGGATCGCCGCGTCACGGTCGATCCAGCCCTTCTCGGCCGCCGCCTCCACCATCGCGTACTCACCGGAGATCTGATAGGCCGCGACCGGCACATCCGCCTCGTCCGCGATACGCGCCAGGATGTCCAGGTACGGCAGCGCCGGCTTGACCATCACCATGTCGGCGCCCTCCGCCAGGTCGAGAGCCAGCTCCCGCAGCGCCTCCCGGGCGTTGGCCGGGTCCTGCTGGTAGGTCTTGCGGTCACCCCTCAGCGACGAGCCGACAGCCTCCCGGAACGGCCCGTAGAACGCCGAGGAGTACTTCGCCGTGTACGCCAGGATCGACACGTCCTCATGGCCCGTCTGGTCCAGCGCGTCCCGTACGACCCCGACCTGACCGTCCATCATGCCGCTCGGGCCCACCACATGGACGCCCGCGTCGGCCTGGACCTGGGCCATCTCGGCATACCGCTCCAGCGTCGCGTCGTTGTCGACACGCCCCGCCGCGTCCAGCACCCCGCAGTGACCGTGGTCCGTGTACTCGTCCAGGCACAGGTCGGACATGATCACCAGGTCGTCGCCGACCTCGGCCTTCACCGCGCGGATCCCGGCCTGGAGAATCCCGTCCGGATCCGTGCCCGCCGTACCGGCCGCGTCCTTCCTGGCCTCCTCGGGAACCCCGAAGAGCATGATCCCGGCAACACCGGCCGCGACCGCCTCCGCCGCCGCCTTACGCAGCGTGTCCAGGGTGTGCTGAACGACCCCGGGCATGGTCGCGATGGGAACGGGCTCACTGATCCCCTCCCGTACGAACGCGGGGAGGATCAGGTCCGCCGGGTGCGGCCGGGTCTCGGCGACCATCCGCCGCATCGCCGGATTCACCCGCAGCCGCCGGGGCCGCGAACCGGGGAAGGAACCGTACTCAGTCATCGTCATCGCCTCTGTGTCGTGAGGTCGTACGTTCTTGTTCCCGGCCCGGCTCCCGGCCGGCCCGGGGCCCAACAGCCTCGGCCGCGCACCGGCCCGGCCACGAGCCGGCTCGGCCCGGCTCCCGACCGGTCATGAACCCGACCGGTCATGAACCCGGCCGGTCATGAACCCGGCCGGTCATGAACCCGGCCGCCGCCCGGCGGAAGGGTCCCGGCCGGGCGGCGGCCGGGACCACGGCGCCGGCTCCGCTCTCAGGTCGTGCGGCGCCTGCGGCTGCCGGGACGGCGCTCGCTCGGACGGGTCACCGTCTCACCCGCCCCCTTCGCCGCCTCACGGCGCGCCGCGCCGAACGCGGCGAGCGCCTCCGCCAGCTTGTGGACCGACGGCTCCGGCGAGAGGACATCGACCCGCAGACCGTGCTCCTCGGCGGTCTTCGCCGTCGCGGGGCCGATACACGCGATCACCGTCACGTTGTGCGGCTTGCCCGCGATCCCGACCAGGTTCCGCACGGTCGACGACGAGGTGAAGAGCACGGCGTCGAAGCCGCCGCCCTTGATGGCCTCGCGGGTGTCGGCCGGCGGCGGCGAGGCGCGCACGGTGCGGTATGCCGTGACGTCGTCGACCTCCCAGCCCAGCTCGATCAGGCCCGCCACCAGCGTCTCGGTGGCGATGTCGGCGCGCGGCAGGAACACCCGGTCGATCGGGTCGAAGACCGGGTCGTACGGCGGCCAGTCCTCCAGCAGCCCGGCGGCGGACTGCTCACCGGACGGCACGAGGTCGGGCTTCACACCGAAGTCGACCAGCGCGGCGGCCGTCTGCTCGCCCACCGCGGCGACCTTGATCCCGGCGAAGGCACGGGCGTCGAGCCCGTACTCCTCGAACTTCTCCCGCACCGCCTTCACCGCGTTGACCGACGTGAAGGCGATCCACTCGTAGCGGCCCGTGACCAGGCCCTTGACCGCGCGCTCCATCTGCTGGGGCGTCCGGGGAGGCTCGACCGCGATGGTCGGGACCTCGTGCGGGACCGCGCCGTACGACCGGAGCTGGTCGGAGAGTGAGGCGGCCTGCTCCCGGGTGCGCGGGACCAGGACCTTCCAGCCGAACAGCGGCTTGGACTCGAACCACGCGAGCTGGTCGCGCTGGGCGGCGGAGCTGCGCTCACCGACCACGGCTATGACGGGCTGGTGCCCCTCCGGCGAGGGCAGCACCTTGGCCTGCTTGAGGGTCACCGCGATGGTGCCGAGGGTGGCCGTCCAGGTCCGCTGGCGCGTGGTCGTACCGGCCGCGGTGACGGTCATCGGGGTGTCGGGCTTGCGGCCCGCCGCGACCAGCTCACCAGCGGTGGCGGCGACCGACTCCAGGGTGGTGGAGACGACGACCGTGCCATCGCTCGCGCCGACCTCGGTCCAGCAGCGCTGGCTGGCGGTCCTGGCGTCCACGAAACGGACGTCCGTACCCTGCGCGTCGCGCAGCGGCACCCCGGCGTACGCCGGCACACCGACCGCGGCGGCGACACCGGGAACGACCTCGAAGGGAATGCCCGCGGTGGCGCACTCCAGCATCTCCGTGCCCGCGTCGCCGTCGAGTCCCGGATCCCCGGAGACCGCACGGACCACCCGCTTGCCGCTCCGCGCGGCCTCCATGACAAGATTGGCCGCATCCCGGATCGCAGGGATCCCGGCGGCCGCTGACGCATCGTCAACAACCGTCAGCGCAGGCGTGCTCACACCCGCCCTGGCGTGGCTCAGCACGACATCGAGCACATGCGGCTCGGCGATCAGTACATCAGCCCCCGCGAGCGCCTCGACGGCGCGCAGTGTCAGCAGACCCGGATCTCCGGGTCCGGCACCGAGGAAGGTGACGTGCCCCGATGCGGAGTAGGCCGGAAGGTCAGAGGTGCTGGGGCTCAAAGTTCTCGCTCCCCCATAAGACCGGCCGCACCCTTGGCGAGCATCTCGGACGCGAGTTCGCGACCGAGCGCGACGGCGTCGCCATGCGACGTAGGTACGGGACCGGTGGTGGACAGCTGCACAAGCGTCGAACCGTCGGTCGTCCCGACGACGCCGCGCAGGCGCATTTCGTTGACAACCTGTCCGTCGGCCAGCAGGTCGGCCAACGCACCCACAGGTGCGCTGCAACCGGCCTCCAGGGCGGCGAGCAGGGATCGCTCGGCGGTCACGGCGGCCCGGGTGTCCGGGTCGTCGAGCTCGGCGAGCACAGCGGCGAGGTCCACGTTGACCGCGGCACACTCGACAGCCAGAGCCCCCTGGCCGGGGGCGGGCAGAACGGTGTCGACCGACAGGAAGTCGGTCACCTCGCCGATCCTGCCGATGCGGTGCAGCCCGGCGGCGGCCAGCACGACCGCGTCGAGCTCCCCGCCGTGGACGTAACCGATCCGCGTATCGATGTTCCCGCGGATCGGGACGGTCTCGATGGTGCGGCCGTGGTCCCGTGCGTACGCGTTCAGCTGCGCCATCCGGCGCGGCGAACCCGTACCGACCCGGGCACCGTCGGGCAACTGCCCGAAGGTGAGCCCGTCCCGCGCGACCAGGACGTCCCGCGGGTCCTCGCGGCGCGGCACGGCGGCCAGCACCAGATCCTCGGGCTGCGCCGTCGGCAGATCCTTGAGGGAGTGCACGGCGAAGTCGACCTCCCCACTCAGCAGCGCGTCGCGCAGCGCGGTGACGAAGACGCCCGTACCGCCGATCTGCGCGAGATGCTCGCGGGAGGTGTCGCCGTACGTGGTGATCTCGACCAGTTCCACCGGCCGCCCGGTCAGCTCACGCACCGCTCGCGCCACCTGCCCGGACTGGGCCATGGCGAGCTTGCTGCGCCTGGTCCCGAGCCTCAGAGCCTTCTCGGGCCTCAGTACCTTCTCGGTCATACCCGCCCTCTGCCTACACCGTCGGTGTCATTCAGGTCGGCCCGGCTGACGGCGGCGACCGTCTGCGGGTCGAGGTCGAAGAGTTCTCGCAGCGCGTCCGCGTATCCGGCGCCTCCGGGCTCGCTGGCCAGCTGCTTGACCCGCACGGTGGGCGCGTGCAGGAGCTTGTCGACGACGCGGCGCACCGTCCTGGTGATCTCGGCGCGCTGCTTCTCGTCCAGGTCGGGGAGGCGGCCTTCGAGGCGCGCGACCTCGCTGCTCACCACGTCGGCGGCCATGGCGCGCAGCGCGACCACGGTCGGCGTGATGTGCGCGGCGCGCTGGGCGGCGCCGAAGGCGGCCACCTCGTCGGAGACGATCGTGCGTACCTGATCGACGTCGGCGGCCATCGGCGCGTCGGCCGATGCCTCGGCGAGCGACTCGATGTCCACGAGCCGGACCCCGCCGAGGCGGTGCACGGCGGCGTCGATGTCACGGGGCATGGCCAGGTCGAGGAGTGCCTGCGGGGCGGTGCGCCCTTCCAGACCGGCCTCGACGGCGTCGGCGGTCAGCACCAGACCCGTCGCGCCCGTGCAGGAGACGACCACATCGGCGCGTGTCAGCTCGTCCCCGACGGCGGCCATCTCCACCGCCCGCGCGCTCACCCCGCTGCCACCCGGCTGGTCGAGGATCTGTACGAGCCGGTCGGCGCGGGCGGCCGTGCGGTTGGCGACGACGATCTCGTCGACCCCGGCACGCGCGAGTGTCGCCGCGGCCAGCGAGGACATCGAGCCGGCGCCGATCACCAGCGCGCGCTTGCCCTTGGCCCAGGCCTCGACGGCCGCGCCCGCGGCGAGCTGCTCCAGGCCGAAGGTGACGAGCGACTGCCCGGCCCGGTCGATGCCGGTCTCGCTGTGGGCCCGCTTGCCGACCCGCAGCGCCTGCTGGAAGAGGTCGTTGAGGAGCCGGCCCGCGGTGTGGAGATCCTGGCCGAGCGCCAGCCCGTCCTTGATCTGCCCGAGGATCTGGCCCTCTCCGACGACCATCGAGTCCAGACCGCAGGCCACCGAGAAGAGGTGGTGGACGGCCCGGTCCTCGTAGTGCACATAGAGATAGGGAGTGAGTTCCTCCAGGCCGACCCCGCTGTGCTGGGCGAGGAGCGTGGACAGCTCGGCGACACCGGCGTGGAACTTGTCCACGTCGGCGTACAGCTCGATGCGGTTGCACGTGGCGAGGACGGTGGCCTCGGTCGCGGGCTCCGCGGCGAGCGAGTCCTGCAACAGCTTGACCTGCGCGTCGATGGAGAGCGACGCGCGGTCCAGCACGCTCACCGGCGCGCTGCGGTGGCTCAGGCCGACGACCAGAAGGCTCATGCCGGCATCACCGCGGGCACGTCGCCCTCGGGTCCCTTCCCGCTCGCGGCGGAGCCGTCCGCCCCGGTGCCGCGCTCGACAGCCGGCGGAGCGGCCTCGGCCGCCGCTTCCTCGCCGGCCTTGCGCTGCTCGTGGAAGGCGAGGATCTGCAGCTCGATGGAGAGATCGACCTTGCGCACGTCGACACCGTCCGGCACGGAGAGCACGGTCGGCGCGAAGTTGAGGATCGAGGTCACACCGGCGGCGACCAGCCGGTCGCAGACCTGCTGTGCGGCGCCCGCGGGGGTCGCGATGACCCCGATCGAGACACCGTTGCCGCTGATGATCTTCTCCAGCTCGTCCGTGTGCTGGACAGGGATCCCGGCGACCGGCTTGCCCGCCATCGCGGGGTCCGCGTCTATCAGGGCGGCGACCCGGAAGCCACGGGACGCGAACCCGCCGTAATTGGCGAGCGCGGCGCCGAGATTACCGATACCGACGATCACGACCGGCCAGTCCTGCGTGAGCCCCAGCTCGCGGGAGATCTGGTAGACGAGATACTCCACGTCGTACCCGACCCCGCGGGTCCCGTAGGAACCGAGGTAGGAGAAATCCTTGCGCAGCTTCGCGGAGTTGACCCCGGCCGCGGTCGCGAGTTCCTCGGAGGAGACCGTGGGTACCGAACGCTCGGAAAGAGCGGTCAGCGCCCGCAGGTACAGCGGAAGTCGGGCGACAGTGGCTTCGGGGATTCCTCGGCTACGGGTCGCCGGTCGGTGAGTTCGGCCAGTTGCCACGGTGCTCCTGCGGGATGAGCGAGGCTGCAGGCGGCCGTATGTCCCAGGACCGCCCCGTCGAATGCAGGCTATGTCTTTGTGAACGCGTGCACAAAGATTGTGTCCGCTTTGTCCGAGCAAAGTGACCGGGGTCACGCGACTCGATCCCACGATCCCGGAACCGGCGGCCGCATCAGCACGTTGCACACACGAAGGGGGCAAACCGGCACACACTCCTCACGAATACGCCCCCGCGACCACTTCCCGCGCCTCGCCGGGACCCATTTCCCGGACCCGGCGACAACCTCCGCGTCGCGATCGCGACCCGGACGCCGCCCACCGAAGGAAGCCCGGCAAAGCGCCCACGATGGTAACCGTCTTTTCGGTCAGGCCCCCAGTTCGCGGCGGAGCCGATCGGCGTCCACCCGCCAGAAGGTGTGCTGCTCACCGTCGACCAGCACCACCGGAATCTGCTCCCAGTAAGCACGGTGCAGCGCTTCGTCCTGGGTGATGTCCTTTTCCTCCCAGGAAGCACCGGTCTCGGCACACACCGCCTCGACCACCGACCGCGCGTCGTCACAGAGGTGACAACCCGGCTTCGAGACAAGCGTCACCAGCCGCTCGCCCGCCTTCTTCTTCGCCGCACGCCGCAACAGAGGACTCATGGGAACCATTCTCCGTCCGGGCGACGGAGTCGGCGGCCGTCCGTCCACAGGCACACCACGATCGCCGTATCAACACACCGGCCGTCGAGAGTTCACCTCACTCCACCCCGGCGTGTCCGCCGGCGCCGAACAGACTGGCTATGCTCACGATATGGCCGCACTGGGATGGCTCACCCCCCGTAGGCGCTCCGCGACAGCCCGGAGCGTGCTGGCAGGCGAGGCCGCGGCGGAGGCAGGGCTCAAGTCCACGCAGGAGACACCGGACACCGCGGGTGCCGCACCCGGCGGAGCCGCCCCCGTACCGGACTTCCCCGTCTTCGGGGACGCCCGCGCCGCAGCCTTCTTCGATCTCGACAACACCGTCATGCAGGGCGCCGCGATCTTCCACTTCGGCCGTGGCCTCTACAAGCGGAAGTTCTTCCAGCGCCGCGAACTCGCCCGGTTCGCCTGGCAGCAGACGTGGTTCCGGATCGCCGGGGTCGAGGACCCCGAGCACATGCAGGACGCCCGCGACAGCGCCCTGTCCATCGTCAAGGGCCACCGCGTCTCCGAGCTGATGTCCATCGGCGAGGAGATCTACGACGAATACATGGCCGACCGCATCTGGCCCGGCACCCGCGCCCTCGCCCAGGCCCACCTCGACGCCGGCCAGCAGGTCTGGCTGGTGACGGCGGCCCCCGTCGAGACCGCCACGATCATCGCCCGCCGCCTCGGCCTGACCGGCGCCCTCGGCACCGTCGCCGAATCGGTCGACGGCGTCTACACCGGCAAGCTCGTCGGCGAACCGCTGCACGGCCCGGCGAAGGCCGAAGCCGTCCGGGCCCTGGCCGCCGCCGAGGACTTCGACCTCGACCGGTGCGCCGCGTACAGCGACTCGCACAACGACATCCCGATGCTCTCGCTGGTCGGACACCCGTACGCCATCAACCCGGACAGCAAGCTCCGCAAGCACGCCCGCCGGCTCGACTGGCGACTGCGCGACTACCGCACCGGCCGCAAAGCGGCCAAGGTCGGCATCCCGGCGGCAGCCGGAGTCGGCGCCCTCGCGGGCGGCACGGCGGCCGCGGTCGCCCTGCACCGCCGCCGCCGCTAGGCACCGGGCACCGGGCACCGGGCACCGGGCACACTGCCGGACAGATACCGCGCCGCTGGGACCCGTCCGGCAAACAGGCCCCAGCGGCCCCACGACACACTCGCGCCGCCACGGCCCCGGGAATCCCCGGGGCCGCGCTCATGCCTGGGCGCGAGCGATCCAGGCTTCCTACCCGCGCGAGCCGCCCGCCAGTCCCGGCGCCGTCACCCAGCCACAACCCATCACGTGAGCAAGCAGATCGTGACGCAATCCGATCAATAAATGGTCACCATGTGCGACTAGATCCGCCTCCTAGGTGCCACGGAAGCGACGTAATCGACGATTTGAGCAACTGGGTGTAGCGCTGCCTGTACGAAGCGTTATTCTCCTCAGACGCATACCGGACCCCACAACTCGCCACGGCGAGCGAACGGTCCCGCACTGCACGTGATGGAAGCTCTGCCTCTGGGAGTCCCGTGTACCCACACGTCGGGGTTGACGCCTCGGGCCTGGCTACGCTGCGCGCAACGGTCCTCGACCGCTTGCGCGGCTTCGTCCCCACCGCGTACGCCGTCCCCGCCTTCGCCGCACCGGCCCCTGCCGTGAGCGGCCCTATCGGACCTTGTTATGCCCTGGCGACCGGCGGTGCGGCGGTCGGCAGACGGGGAAGCCGCAGCAGCACCGCCGCATCGACCACCACCCGCCGGCCCAGCGCCGACAGCGACAGCGCCCGCATGATGGAACTCGTCGAGCGCGCACAGGCCGGTGAGGCCGAAGCGTTCGGCCGGCTGTACGACCAGTACAGCGACACCGTCTACCGCTACATCTATTACCGCGTGGGCGGAAAGGCGACCGCGGAAGACCTCACCAGCGAGACCTTCCTGCGTGCCTTGCGCAGGATCTCCACCTTCACCTGGCAGGGGCGCGACTTCGGCGCCTGGCTGGTCACGATCGCCCGGAACCTGGTCGCCGACCACTTCAAGTCGAGCCGCTTCCGCCTGGAAGTGACCACCGGCGAAATGCTCGACGCCAACGAGGTCGAGCGCAGCCCGGAGGACTCCGTCCTGGAGTCCCTCTCCAACGCGGCACTGCTGGAAGCCGTACGGAAACTCAACCCACAGCAGCAGGAGTGCGTCACCCTGCGCTTCCTGCAGGGCCTCTCGGTCGCCGAGACGGCCCAGGTCATGGGCAAGAACGAAGGAGCGATCAAGACCTTGCAGTACCGAGCGGTACGCACCCTGGCCCGTCTGCTCCCGGAAGACGCCCGCTGACGCCGGCGTCCGGTCCGGCACCCCCGCCCCACCCGCCTCCCCCTTCCCGACCTTCCCGACCGCCTCCCCGCCCGCCTCCCCCGCGGCTCAACTCACTTTCGGTGACGCCTCGATGACGCACTGGTCCGATCATCTTTCGCGCGTAACCCAAGTGCCGCGCCGCTCGTTGTGGGGGATGCAGGCTCCCTGTGGACGCGCTCAAGGCGTGCAACCTTCCGGACCCCCAGGGGAGTCGATCGTCATGACGAGAGGAGGTGCCGCCAGTGATCGCGAACGTTTCGGCCCACCGGCGGGCGAACGCCTTCGCCCAGGCCCTGGACGACCAGATGGTCCAGGGCGCGGCGGCCGAACAGGCTGCCGAGTCGGCCGAACCGGCCGAACAGGGGCGGCTGTTGGCTCTGGCGCGTGGTCTCGGCGAACGGCCGAAACCCACGCTGGACCCCGAGGTCAAAGTGGTGCAACGAGCACAACTCGTGGCAGCCATGGAGGCCATGCTGCTGGAGGGCACAGCTGCCGGGGGTACTACCTCGGGCCCTACGGTGCCCGAGCAGCGGACATCCGGCCGGGGTGCCCACCGGGCTTCCCCGCTCCGGAAATTGCGACCCAGGTCCCGGTGGACCAAGGGACTCGCGGCCGGCGGACTCACGGTCGGTGTGGCAGCCGGCGCGTTCGGCGGAGTGGCCGCTGCCAGTTCCGACGCCCTTCCCGGTGACTCGCTGTACGGGCTGAAGCGCGGCATGGAGGACCTCAAGCTCAACCTGGCGGACGACGACTCCGACCGGGGCGAGCTGTTCCTCGACCACGCCTCGACCCGGCTCAACGAGGCCCGCCGGCTGATGGAGCGTGGCCGCTCCGGCCAGATCGACCACGAGTTCCTGGCCGAGGTCCGGCGCACGCTGGGCGGGATGAAGCACGACGTCACCGAGGGCCATCGCCTGCTCCATCAGGCATACGAACGGGACGGATCGCTCCGCCCGATCGCGACCCTGTCGTCGTTCTCCGCCTCGCACCGCGTGGCGTGGGACGGGCTCCGGGGCCGGCTTCCCGTCCAGCTGACGGATGTCGGCAACGAGGTGAGTTCGGTGTTCGACGCCATAGACGAAGAGGTCGCTCCGCTCCAGTCGCTGCTGCCGCGGGTCCCGGAGAAGAGCGGGGGCACCACCTACCGCCCCGGCTCCCCCCAGGACCCCGCCGGCTCCGGCCGGCCGGACCCTGCCTCACCCTCCTCACCGAGCAAGAACGAAGGCGGCGGCTCGCACTCCAGCGATACGCCACAACCGTCGGGCTCGCGCTCGGACAGTTCCTCCGAGGGGGATCATCTGATCGGCGGCAGTACGGGCGGACTGCTCGACCCGCCGCCGAACAGCGGCACGCCGGCGCCCTCCGAACACCAGGACGGCGCCGTCCACCCAGGTCCCGACGTCACGATCCCGCCCCTGCTGCCGGGTCTGCTGCCGGGTCTCGGTTTCGACGCCGAACACACGGAATAGGCGGACCGGCCACATGGCTGAGGCGGGGTGCTCCCACCAGGAGCACCCCGCCTCAGCCATTCCGGAAGCCGAGCCGGAACCACCCGAGCCGGAACAACCCAAGATCGCAGAAGGATCTCGGAGGACGCGCGGAAGACGTCGGAAGAACACCGACGTCAGAAGTACACCGACGTCAGAAGAACACCGACCGCCGCTGCACCAGCAGCTTGTACAGCGTGTGCTGAATCTGCTCCCGCACCTGATCGGTCAGATTGAACATCAGCATCGGATCCTCCGCCGCCTCCGGCGGATACCCGTCCGTCGCGATCGGCTCACCGAACTGGATCGTCCACTTCGTCGGCAGCGGCAGCACCCCCAGCGGACCCAGCCACGGAAACGTCGGCGTGAGCGGGAAGTACGGGATACCGAGCAGCCGCGCCAGCGTCCTCGCGTTGCCGATCATCGGGTAGATCTCCTCGGCCCCCACGATCGAACACGGCACGATCGGCGCCCCCGCCCGCAGAGCAGTCGAGACGAACCCGCCCCGGCCGAACCGCTGGAGCTTGTAGCGCTCACCGAAGGGCTTGCCGATCCCCTTGAAGCCCTCGGGCATCACCCCGACGACCTCGCCCCGCCGCAGCAGCCGCTCCGCGTCCTCCGCGCACGCCAGCGTGTGCCCGGCCTTCCGCGCCAGCTCGTTGACCACCGGCAGCATGAACACCAGATCGGCGGCCAGCAGCCGCAGATGCCGGTCCGCCGGATGGTGGTCGTGCACGGCGACCTGCATCATCAGCCCGTCCAGCGGCAGCGTCCCGGAGTGGTTGGCCACCACCAGCGCCGGCCCGTCCGACGGGATGTTCTCGATGCCCTTGACCTCGACCCGGAAGTAGTCGTCGTAGAGCGGCCGGATCAGCGACATCAGGACCTGGTCGGTCAGCTCCGCGTCGTACCCGAACTCATCGACCTCGTACTCACCGGTGACCCGCCGGCGCAGGAACGCCAGCCCGCCCGCGATCGCGCGCTCCCAGCCGTCCCCGCGTCCCCGCCCGCGAGCCGCCTCACGGACCGCCTCGCCGACCTCCTCGGCCGCGGCGGCGGCTGCGGACGCCGACAGCCCGCCGGGCCCCTCAGCGCCCGTCCCGCGCTCCCCCGCCGTCCCCTCACGCCCGGCCGGACCTTCCACGGTCTCCGGTACGGGCGTCAGCGGCCCCGGCTTACGTCCCTGCCCCGGACCGGAGACACGTTTCGCCACACCGTCCCTGGCCCCCTTGGACCGCCCGGTGGCGGATCCACGCCTTCTCGGTTCATCACCGAAGGGAATGACCTTGGCATCCGCCATGTCAGACGCCCTCCTTGCTGACGAAGGTGGAGAGCCGGTCGACCGTACGCGCCACTGCCTCGGGCGGCAGCAGCCCGGCACTCCGGCCCCGCGCGAAGTCCGCGAGCGTCTCCGCGGTCGTGTACGTGGGCACGAATCCCAGTGTCTCGCGCATCTGGTCCGTACTGACCACCCGCCCGTGGGTCAGCAGCCTGATCTGCTCCGGCGAGAAGTCCGTCATCCCGACCGTACGCAGCGCCGTGCCGACCCAGTTCACCGCCGGCAGCGGAACGGGCACCGTGGGCCGCCCCAGCCGCCGTGAGCACTGCGAGAGCAGCAGCACCCCGTCCCCGGCGATGTTGAAGGTCCCGCTGTTGAGCGTCCCGCGACGCGGCTCGTCCGAGGCGATCAGCAGCACATCGATCACATCGTCCTCATGGACGAACTGCAGCCGGGGGTCGTAGCCGAAGACCGTCGGCAGGACGGGCAGCGAGAGATATTCGGCGAGCGGGGTGTCCGCCGCGGGCCCCAGGATGTTCGCGAACCGCAGCACGCACACCGCCACATCCGGCCTGCGCCGCGCGAAGCCGCGTACGTACCCCTCGACCTCCACCGCGTCCTTGGCGAAGCCACCGCTCGGCAGCGACTTGGGCGAGGTCGTCTCCATGAAGACCGCCGGGTCGCGGGGCGCGGAGCCGTACACACTCGTCGTGGACTTGACCACGAAGCGCTTGACCGTCGGCGACTTCTGGCACGCACCGAGCAGCTGCATCGTGCCGATGACGTTGGTCTCCTTGACCGAGGCACGGCTGCCGCCGCTCAGCGGAGTGCCCGTCACATCCAAATGGACCACGGTGTCGACACGGTGCTCGGCGAGGACGCGCGCTATGGCCGGCCGGCGGATGTCCGCACGGACGAATTCCGCGCCGCCCAGCTGGTGCTCGGGAGTGACCGCGTCGACCGCGATCACCCGGTCCACATCGGAAGCGCGTTGCACACGCCGCACGAAACGGCCTCCGAGCTGCCGGGCCGCCCCGGTCACGAGCACGACCTTGCCCAAGATCAGCGCCTTCCCTAGGTCCTGTAGGCGTCACCGTAGCCGGTCGGCATCGCACGGTGATTGCCACGCGGCGCGCTTGACCTCTTCTTTGGCCGCACGGACACCGGCCGCGAACACCGGCCACACAAACACCACGGCCCTCCCACCGAGCCGGTGGAAGGGCCGTACATGCACGAACAGCTGTCGCTTACTTCTTGTTGCGACGCTGAACGCGGGTGCGCTTGAGCAGCTTGCGGTGCTTCTTCTTGGCCATCCGCTTACGCCGCTTCTTAATGACAGAGCCCACGACTTACCCTCGCTCACTTCTCTTCACTCGGTGCGGGGCGTCTGGGCCCACACGACCTACGTCGGCCTAGCCTACCCGTCACCGAGTGAGGGACGTAATCCGAGGGGACGCCCTAGGCGGACCCAACCCCCACAAAGGACTCGCGGAGGTACTCGTGAACCGCTTGCTCCGGCACCCGGAAGGACCTGCCCACCCGGATCGCCGGCAGATGACCGCTGTGCACCAGGCGGTACACCGTCATCTTCGACACTCGCATCACCGAGGCGACCTCCGCCACGGTAAGGAACTTGACCTCGTTGAGAGGCCTCTCGCTGCCAGCAGCCATGACCCACCTGTACCTTCCGCACGCGACGGCCGCCGGCTTCCCCTCCGGTGACTCTTCGTCGCTGTGCGCTCACGCCACAGACTAGGGGCGGATGATACGAGTGGGGAAGAGGAGTACCCCACGGCGGCTACTGTGACAGACACGCTCGATTGAGTACATAGCGAGTAAGCGGCCCGTAATAATCAGCCCGGACGCCGTCATCGAGCGGCACCGCCACGGACACCCGGCCCTCGGCCTCGCCGACGAACAGCGCGGGATCGTCCGTATCGGCCAGGCCGATGGCCTCGAAGCCCAGCTGACCTGCCCCGCAGACCCAGCCATGATCACCGATCACCAGCCCGGGCAACGGCCCGCCGGCCTCCACCAGACCGTCCAGCGCCACCCGGACCGGCAGGGGTGAATGCGTATGCGCCCCCGGCTCGTTCCGGGCGCGCACCACGCCGCGCTCCCGCACCAGCGCGACCCCCCGTACGTAGTCGAGCTTGTACGTACGTACTCCGAACCGGGTTGTTATGTCGATACATCTCCCCTGCGCCGGGGTGAGAACAACACAGCCGGCCGCCGACAGCGCATCCGCCAGGCCGGCGTAGAAACCGAGCAGCCGGTGCGGATGTCCCGTC
Source organism: Streptomyces sp. NPDC051569 (assembly GCF_044454085.1). Taxonomy (NCBI): domain Bacteria; kingdom Bacillati; phylum Actinomycetota; class Actinomycetes; order Kitasatosporales; family Streptomycetaceae; genus Streptomyces; species Streptomyces sp. NPDC051569. The sequence continues at coordinate 3,705 of NZ_JBITDJ010000033.1, read as the reverse complement.
CCGAACAGCACCGGAACCCTGCCCGCCACCGCCGCGCGCAGCCGCCCGGCGAACGCCTCCAGCGCGCTCAGCGTCCGCTCCGGATCGATCACATCAGGGCCCGACACCAGACCGGGATCGCCGGAGACCCCGCACCTGTCGGCCATGAGCCTGAGCAAGTCATCCTCGTCCCAAGGCCCTTCGGGATCGAGGCCGAGCGTCACCCGGGGATCGCGGGCCGCGAAGAGACGATAACTGCGCAGGCTGTCCTCCCGTGACGTGGCCACAGGACCGGCCAGCCTGGCCGCCAGCAGATGCGCGCGGAGCGCTCCGGTGCTCAACATCCTGCCGATACTCCCGGCTCCGGCACCACAGCGGGCCGGAACCGTCGGGACACCGCACAGTTGGCGTAACGAACGAGCCGCAGCGAGCCATCAGGCCCTGATCCGGGCCGTCAGAACCCGTCAAGTCTTAGGCGAGGAGCCCCCGCAGCGGGAACACCGCCCTGCGTGTCGCCAGGATCGCCTGGTCCAGCCGGTCCGCCGGATCGTACCCGGCCTCCCACGGCCGCCACCCCGGTGTCCGCCCGTCCGTCATCCGCCCCGGCCCCAACTGCCGTGTCCGCGCGTACACCTCGTCCCGCCAGGACACCGGGACCACCGACTCCGGATCGACCGGCGCGTGCGCCGCGATCCCCACCAGATGGGTCCAGGACCGGGGCACCACGTCCACCACCGCGTAACCACCGCCACCGAGCGCGACCCACCGCCCGCCCTCGGCGTAGTCATGCGCCAGGTCATGACAGGACGCCTGCACCGCCCGCTGCGCGTCGAGCGACACCGCCAGATGCGCCAGCGGATCCTCGATATGCGTATCGGCGCCGTGCTGTGTCACCAGTACCTCCGGCCGGAAGTCCGCCAGCAGCTCCGGCACCACGGAGTGGAACGCCCGCAGCCACCCCTCGTCGCCCGTGCCGGCCGGCAGCGCCACATTCACCGCGCCGCCCTCGGCCGCGCCACCACCGGTCTCCTGCGGCCAGCCCGTCCCCGGGAACAACGTCCGGGGGTGCTCGTGCAGAGAGACCGTCAGCACCCGCGGATCGTCCCAGAACGCCGCCTGCACACCGTCCCCGTGGTGCACGTCCACATCGACGTACGCGACGCGCTCCGCACCCAGTTCCAGCAGCCGCGCGACCGCCAGGGCCGCGTCGTTGTAGATACAGAAACCGGCGGCGGACCCCGGCATCGCGTGGTGCAGACCGCCCGAGAAGTTCACGGCGTGCGCGGCCTCCCCGCGCCATACCGCCTCGGCCGCGCCCACCGACTGCCCGGCGATCAGCGCCGACGCCTCGTGTATCCCGGCGAACGCCGGATCGTCGCCCGTGCCGAGGCCGAACGACCCGTCGGCGCTGTCCGGAGCCGCCGAGACCCGCCGCACCGCCTCCACGTACTCCTCGTGGTGAACGAGCCGCAGCGTGGAATCCCCGGCGGCGGGCGCGGCGACCACGTCCACCGCTCTGTCGAGCCCGTACGCCCGCACCAGCCCCATGGTCAGTGCCAGCCGCACCGGATCCATCGGATGGTGCGGGCCGAAGTCGTAACCCGTTACTGCGTCATCCCACATCAACAGTGCGCGGCCGCTCATGCCCGCCACCGTATCGGGCCGGGTCGGCCCCGAACGAGCGGGCGTATACGAGAGTCACCAGGACCATCACCATCGGTACGAGCATCGCGCCCCGGTAGCTCCACGCGTCGCCGAGCGCCCCCACCAGCGGCGAACCGATCAGGAAACCCACGTAATTGAAGACATTCAGCCGGGCCACCGCCGCGTCACTGGCACCCGGGAAGAGCCGGCCGGCCGCCGCGAACGTCTGCGGCACGATCACACACAGCCCGAACCCGAGCAGCGTGAACCCGAGCATCCCCACCCAGGCCCCCGGCGCCACCGCCACCACCCCGAACCCCCCGGCGGCCAGCACCGTCCCGCACCGCACGACGGCCACCGCCCCGAAGCGCCGCACCCCCAGATCCCCCACCGCGCGCCCCAGCAGCGTCGTGACCATGTAGGCGTTGTACGGAACGGTCGCCAGCTCCTCCGAGCCGCCCAGCACATCCCGCAGGTACTTGGCGCTCCAGTTCGACACCGTCGAGTCACCGACGTAGGCGAACGCCATGACGAGGCAGAGCGGCAGCAGCAGCCTGAACACGAATGGCCCACCAGCGACGGGCCTGCCGTCCGCCGCACCGTCCCCACGACTCTCCCCGCCGCCGTTCCCGCCCGCGTCCGCGCCACTCCTCGCGTCCGCGTACCAGCGGCTCCCGATGAACGCGGCCGGCAACAGGACCACCACCACGGGCAGATACGACACCAGCAGCGGGAGTCCGCCGTGCGCGCCCACCCACGCGAGCGAGGCCCCGACGATCCCGCCGAGGCTGTACGCGGCGTGGAAGCCCAGCATGATGCTGCGCCCGTACGCCCGCTGAAGGCTCACCCCGAGCATGTTCATCGACGCGTCCAGCGCCCCGACCGACAGCCCGAACGCGGCCAGGGCGAAGGCGAGTTGCCACACCGCGTCGCCCGCCCCGACGCCGAGCAGCGCCAGCAGCACGACGGGCTGCGCCCACCGCAGCACCCTCCCGGGCCGCACGCGCACGACGAGCTTCTCGGTGAGGACGCTGCCGGCCCCGGCCAGGATCGGCACGGCGGCGAGGAACACGGGGAGGAGCGCGTCGGATATCCCGTACCGGTCCTGGATGGCGGGGATGCGCGTGACGAGCAGTGCGAACGTCACCCCCTGGACGAAGAAGCTCAACGCCAGGGAGGCCCGCCCGTGCCGCGACCGCGTATCTGTCATGGCCGGACAGCGTAGGACGCCGCGCTACCCGTGGGTAGACGGATCGGTCGACGGATCCGCCGGCCGATCAGCCCAGCAGCCCCGGCAGCTCCGTCATGCGGGAGAAGTACCCGTTGGCACCGGTGAGTTTCCCGGCCGGTGTCATCGCGGTGAACGCGTACACGTCCATGCCCGCGGCCTGGGCGGCCGCGACTCCGAGGGGGCTGTCCTCCACGACCACGCAGCGCTCGGGGGCGACGCCCATCCGTGCGGCGGCATGGAGGAAGAGATCGGGCGCCGGCTTGCCCCGGCCGACATCCTGCGCGCTGAAGATGACGCTGTCGTCGAACCACCGGTCGAGCCCGGTCTTCCGGTGCCCGACGCGGATCCGCTCATGGCTCCCGGACGAGGCGACGCAGTACGGCACCTTGTCCGTCGCCAGTCCGCTCAGCAGCTCGACCACACCGTCGACCGGCTCCAGCTCCCGCTCGAAGGCGGCGAAGACGCGGGCGTGCAGCGTGTCGTCGAAGTCCGCGGGCAGCCGCTGCCCGGTCCGTTCCCCCACAAGGTCGTGCACCCGGTGGACGGCGGCCCCCATGTAGTCGCGGAGGGAGTCCTCGTACGAGGTGGGGTGGCCGAGCTCGGTGAGGTAGCCGGCCAGAATCGTGTTGGAGAGCGGCTCGCTGTCGACGAGGACGCCGTCATTGTCGAAGATGACCAGTTCGTAGCGCATGCCTAGACCCTAAGCGGGACGGAAATATGTCGTGCCCGGAGGAAAAGAAATTGGGCGTGGACACGAAATGGCCGTGAACGCGAAAAGGCCCCGCACCATAAGGTGCGGGGCCTTCCCACAATAATTGTTCGGCGGCGTCCTACTCTCCCACAGGGTCCCC